>CBDUSC010000045.1:0-9623 GCA_965369735.1 uncultured bacterium | reverse complement strand
GTCCTCAAGCTTTTTCAAATTCGCGGTTGAGGTAATCATGACAAAACGCAATTCATCGCCCAGCGCATCCAGTTTTTTGAACAATTCGCCATCGCAAAACAAATCCACTCCAGCGGCCAGCGATGAACCGATCTGATCGGCCTCGCGCAAGCGTTCCAGCTCCCGATCGACCTCGGATCGCACCTGCTTTACAAGCTGCCAGTCTATTCCATCGGATTCCGGCACCTGCGGGAACTCATACCAGGTATGCAAAAACACCGAATTGCTGCGCTCACCCGGCAACGCCTGCCAGATCTCCTCCGCGGTAAAGCTCAGGATCGGCGCCAGCCAGCGCACCATCGCTTCGCCGATATGATACAGGGCCGTTTGTGCCGATCGGCGCGCGCGGCTGTCTTTTTGCGTCGTGTACAGGCGATCCTTGATGAGATCGAGGTAATAACCCCCCATATCGACCACGCAAAAGTTGTGCACACGCTGATAAATTAAATGAAATTCATAATCTCGATACGCTGTGATCAGATCATCCTGGAGCATGCGCGCCTGCTGCACCGTCCATGCATCATGCCCCAGCATTTCATCGGCGGGCAGCAGATCCTTGTCCGGGTCGAAATCGTACAGGTTGCCAATAATATACCGCGCCGTATTTCTCATGCGCCGATAGGAATCGGCCATGCGCTTCAGAATCTCATCGGACACACTGATTTCGCCGCGGTAGTCGGTGGCAGCGACCCACAAACGCAAAACATCGGCGCCCAGCGAGTTGAATACCTTTTGCGGTGCGATAACATTGCCCAGGGACTTGGACATTTTGTGTCCCTTTTCGTCAACGGCAAAACCGTGCGTCAGCACCGCCTTGTATGGCGCCTTGCCATTCATTGCGACCGAGGTCAGCAACGAACTCTGGAACCAGCCACGGTGCTGGTCGGATCCTTCGAGATACAGATCCGCCGGTGACTCCACATCATCGCGGTTGACGCCAAGACAATAGTGCATGAGACCGGAGTCCATCCACACATCCATGATGTCGGTCACTTTTTCATAGGACGCCGCCTCATCACCGAGCAACGATGTCGCATCGAGATCAAACCAGGCATCGATACCGTCTTGTTCAACCAGATCGGCTACTGCATCAAGCAGTTCGATACTGCGCGGGTGCATCTCACCGGTTTCACGATGGGTGAACACCGCGATGGGCACACCCCAGGTGCGTTGCCGGGAAATACACCAGTCCGGGCGGCCCTCGACCATGCCCACGATACGTGCCTCACCCCAGGATGGCAGCCAGGTAACGCCGGGTATCTGCTCCAGGGTCTGCTGGCGCAGACCGTGGTCATCCATGCTGATAAACCACTGTGGTGTGGCACGGAATATGACGGGCGTCTTGTGCCGCCAGCAATGCGGGTAGCTGTGCTGAAACGGTTCATGTTTCAGCAGTGCGCCGCGATCTGCAAGCACTTCAATGATGTTGTCGTTTGCCTTGTACACGTTTTGACCGGCAAACAATTCTGTTCCCTCTACGAATGCACCGTTGTCGCCAACCGGATTATGAACCTCCAGACCATGACGCATACCCGCGGCAAAATCCTCGTGACCATGACCGGGTGCTGTGTGCACCGCGCCGGTGCCGGCTTCCAGTGTCACGTAATCTTCCAGAATGACCGGGACAGAACGATCATAAAACGGGTGCTGCAACCGAACCCCGTCGAACAAGGCGCCCGGACCCCGCGCAAGTTCCTCATGCGACGCCGCACCGTATCGCGTCAACGCTGCATCCTTGAGATCAGCGGCAAGCAACAACCGCTCCACGCCATTGCCAAGGTCAAGCTGCACCAGGACGTATTCGATATCCGCATGCAGGGCGACTGCCTGGTTGGCCGGCAAGGTCCATGGTGTTGTGGTCCAGATCGGAACAGACACCGGTCCGTTGCCTCCCACTGGATCATTCACTGGATCATTCACTTTTCCGGCTGAAGCAGTGTCAAAGCGCCCCAGAAAATCCTCGGCATCGATGACCCTGAATCGCACATCGATACCCGGCGATGACTTGTCCTCGTACTCGACCTCGGCTTCTGCCAGCGCCGACCCGCAATCGATGCACCAGTGCACCGGTTTGAAGCCCTTGTAGACGTGGCCGTTGCGGATAATCTGTGCAAAGGCGCGTAGCTGCGCCGCCTCGTATTGCGGCTGCATGGTGAAATACGGGTTGTCCCAGTCACCCAGCACACCCAGTCTTTTGAAATCCTCGCGCTGCCCGTTGATTTGCCTCATCGCGTATTCGCGGCAGGCCTTGCGAAACTCGCGCGCATCCAGTTTGTGCCCGGCTTTGCCCTTTTTCTTTTCTACCTGTAACTCGATTGGCAATCCATGGCAGTCCCAACCCGGTATATAGGGTGCATCATAGCCATCCAGCGTACGCGACTTGATAACGACATCTTTCAAAACCTTGTTGACCGCGTGACCAATATGGATGGCGCCGTTCGCGTACGGTGGACCATCGGGCATGGTAAACCGCGGTCTGCCCATCGCCGCTTTGCGAATCTGACCGTAGATATCACTGGCTGCCCAATCCTCAAGCATCCCAGGCTCGCGGTTGGCGAGATTGGCCCGCATGGGGAAATCCGTTTTTGGCAGGTTGATTGTGTCCTTGTAGTCCGTCATTTTTGCCCCAGAACTTCCCTGGCTTTCAACTCATCCTGTTTCATTTGCTCCGTCAGGAGATCAATATTTTCAAACCGCAATTCATCGCGCAGGCGCTCCACGAATTCCACCCGCAGCACCTGCCCATACAGATTGGCATCGTAATCGATGAGGTGCACCTCCAACAGCAATGCATCGCCATCCACCGTTGGTCGCGTACCCAGACTGGCAACACCCGGCAGATCGTTTTTCTCTGCGCCAAACACGCGCACCGCAAAAATACCATGCAAGGCGGTAACGCGCCGGTGTACCGCAATGTTGGCAGTGGGGTAACCCAGTTCCCTGCCCAGTTGC
Source organism: uncultured bacterium (assembly GCA_965369735.1). Lineage (GTDB taxonomy): Bacteria > Pseudomonadota > Gammaproteobacteria > Steroidobacterales > CBDUSC01 > CBDUSC01. The sequence continues at coordinate 6,632 of CBDUSC010000045.1, read as the reverse complement.
CTGCCCCGAATCACCCGTCCGCACATACTGTATCGCCTGCCAAGCATCCGCGCTGCACTCGCGAGCTCACCGGCGCCCAGTGCGTCGCGTATCACTGTACTGCTGACCCGTTCACCATCAACCAGCACGCTGTCGACACCGGCAACATCGAAATTGTTATCAGCCCCGGCTTTTATCAGCATGGCGAGATCGCCTTCACGGTTTTTCCCAAACCGGAAGTCATCACCGACGACCAGGTTCCTGACACCCAATCGTGCAATCAACAGCCGGTCAATAAATGTCTGCGCCGTTACCGTGGCAAGGTGCTCTCCAAATTTCAGGCACACCAGCCGATCCACACCCAGATCCGCAATCACCGGGATTTTTTCGCGCAACCTCGTCAACCGTGCCGGCGCTGCAGCACCCTGGAAATACTCCTGCGGCGTGGGCTCAAATGTCACCACCACGGATGGCAACGATTTCGCCCTTGCCGTCTCGCAGACCTGGCGAATAATCTGCTGGTGACCGATGTGTACGCCGTCATAGACACCGATGGTCGCTACACAGCCGTGCTGTTGCTCCCGCAGATTGTGAATACCGCGTATCAGATCCATGGTTCAAAAGCGCACAATTATACGGATGCAGATGGCGAATTGACACGCAGATGTCGCGGTCTCAGACCCGCCAGCCATAATGCGGCGAAATAGACTGCGGCACCGGTCATCACGCAAAAGACCAGGCGGGCGACACGAGTCTCCCAGCCCGCCAGCAACCATGTTTCGATGCTGCCCCGGCTCCACCAAAGCACCGCGATCATGGCCAGGTTGGCGACCAGCAACCTGAGAAAAAACCGGCTCCAGCCCTTGTTGGGGCGGTATACCTGCCGGCGCCGCAAGCCACGATACAAAAGGCCCGCGTTGACGAACGCCGCCAGCGAGGTCGCCAGGGCAAGACCCATATGCGGTGCGATAAATCCGGTGTTCACCATCAGGGTTACAAAGCCAATATTGAGGACGAAGTTGGTAGCCAGCGCAACAAGACCGACTTTTACCGGTGTTTTTGTATCCTGGCGGGAAAAATAACCGGGCGCCAGGATTTTGATCAGCGTAAAGCCGATCAGACCGACGGCATACGCGCGCAGGCTGTAACCGGACATGGAAACATCGCGTACCGCAAATTCACCATAGTTGAATAGGGTGGCCAGCATGGGGTCGGCAAGCAGGAACAAGCCGGCGGCGGCCGGGATGGCAATCACCGCAACCAGGCGCAACGCCCAGTCCAGCGTCGCAGAAAACTCCTCCCGTGCATCCGCCGCGTAATGGCGGGACAGGCCTGGCAGTATGACCGTCGCGAGTGCAATACCGAATACGCCAAGCGGAAACTCCATCAACCGATCGGAGTAATACAACCAGCTGATGCTGCCGGTTGCCAGGAACGATGCAATCAGCATATCGATCAACAGGTTGATCTGCGCCACCGATGAACCAAATATTGCGGGCAGCATCAATCGTCCGATTTGCCGCACACCTTCATGCTGTGTCGTCCATACCGGCCGGACCAGCAGCCGCAGCTCACCCAGAAACGGCAACTGGAATAACAATTGCACCAGGCCGGCAACAAATACACCAATTGCCAGACCCATCGCAGGGTTATCCATACGCGGTGCAATCAACAATGCAAATGAAATCAGTACCACGTTGAGCAGCACGGGCGTGAACGCCGGTACCGCAAATCGCCCGTATGTATTTAGCATCCCCGCAGCAAAAGACGTCAATGAGATAAAAAAGAGATACGGAAAAGTCACCCTCAACATCGCGCTGGCAAGATCAAATTTCTCCGGTTCATCCAGCCAGCCCGGCGCGAACACCATGATCAGGATCGGTGCTGCAACGACGCCGACCAGCGTGATCAAAAACAGAATCGCACCCATCGTTCCGGCGACACCGGCTGCAAGAACGCGGACGTCGTCGTGTACCCGGCGCGCACGATACTCGGAAAATACGGGAACAAAGGCCTGTGAAAACGCGCCTTCCGCCGACAGCCGGCGGAAAAAATTCGGGATCTTGAACGCCACGAAAAAAGCGTCCATCACCAGACCCGCCCCATACAAACGGGAAAACACGATATCGCGAGTCAGCCCGAGTATCCGGGACAACAAGGTCATTCCACTGACCAGGGAGGTCGATTTGAGCAATTTCAGGCTCATTCAGGTGCCTTTTGCATCCATCTGGCGGGACAAATTCTATCGTAAAATCAGCCGATTACGGGATTTTTGATCGGACGGCGCAAAACATTGACAACAAAGGGAAAACTCCGCAGAATACGCCCCCTTTCCGCCTGTGAGACAGGCATTTACCGGATACTGGAGCTACTTGAAGTGGCAAATATCAAGTCTGCAAAAAAACGTGCCCATCAAAGCCTGACGCGCCGCAGCCATAACATGGCCATGCGGTCCAAGCTGCGCACGTCTATCAAAAAAGTTGTGAGCGCCGTGGAGTCCGGCAAGGCCGATGACGCCGCCGCCCTGTACAAGGAAGCTGTGCCCGTCATTGACGCCATGGTGAGCAAAGGCATTCTCCACAAGAACAAAGCTGCTCGGCATAAGAGCCGACTGAATCAGCACATCAAGGGCATGCAAGCCTGATTACTGGTGTCGCTGGATAAAAAAAACCGGTCGCTTGCGGCCGGTTTTTTTTTGCGCTGCTGTTAAGCTGACCCTCACCCCCGTGGTATTGACTAGCGAGCATAGTCACTTGTCAGTACCCCCAAAGAAACGTGAGACTTGCGTGTGGGCAAAAAAAGCCTGGCACTAACCGACTTTATTTTCCATGGACCGCGTGATTTTCTTAACATCGATAATAATTCGGACGAACCAAATCTGAATAAAGAGGATGTAAATCACGCTGTTAGGCGGCTATTGCGCACGCAAGCTTTACATATGGGAAATGATGCACTATTTTGGGAAAGTGCATTTAGTACGAATTCAGTGGATAAGAAAATGAAAAAATTAATACTTGCTCTTTGTTTGGCGACCGCTACGTTTGGTCTTGCAACAGCTCAGGAAGATGAAAGTCTTTCGTTCATTCAGGGGATGATTTCCCGCGGAATTTTTGCGAAAACGAATATTGTAGATGACATCCCAACCCTGACCGTCAAGTCAAAATTCTATGAGTCGGACTTCGAGTCTCAGGAAGAAGTTACCCTGATGGTCTTTTCATACTACAACGGTATGGAAGAAGGGTACGAGGAGGTCGCTATTGTTGATACAACAGGAAGTTTGGTTGGGCGCGTATCATCCTCAGGGCTTGAGCTTTTCTAATTCGCGCGCCTGCAAAAATCTAAAAAAATCAGCAGCGGTTTCGCAATTCGAATACGCAAGATCATGCTGTCTTTTGGCTGTTCTGTTGTTGTCTGCCTGTACGATTTCAGGTGCCGCTACCGATGTCGAGCAAGATGTGCGGTCCGATCAATACTTCAAAATCATTGCGCTGGGTGGTGAGTACGGCGATCGAACTGGCTTTTTTCGCAAATGGAATACGGATCTTCGGATTGAGATATTAGGAAATCCTACGCAATCCGATCTTGAGGCACTTGATTCGGTCATCTCAGATTTGAACGAGTTGACCGGTTCAGTTCAGCTTGTACTAGATGGATCCGATCCAAATGTCCGGATTCATTTCAACCCCGAGCGGCAATTCAAGAACATTCTGCCGGAGTATCGATCTGTCAATCCGGGTTTCCATTGGGTGTGGTGGGATGACAGCGGTGCAATTCACAAAGCGGAAATTTTGATATCAACAACAGGTATTCAGCAGCAAGAAAGAAATCACCTCATTCGAGAAGAGTTGACGCAAAGCCTGGGCCTGCTTGGAGAATCTCCCCTTTATGAAAACAGCGTGTTTTACAGTGGATGGACGGTAACCGAATCGTTTTCTGAGCTGGATCGACTGGTGATCAAAAAGATGTACTCCAACACTATCGCCCCAGGTGCAAAACTGCCGATCCTTGATTAGTCCCCAAGTCGTTTCATCGTCCCCCGCTGCTGCGGCCATAAAAGCTGTATTTTCCTTGTTTTTGGAAAAAATGTTTGATCCATTTTTCACACTGAGATATGCAATTAAACCAATAACTTAGGCTTGCGTGCGCAAGTAAAATCAAGAAATTTTCATTATATGGGATTTGACAACCACCCATTACTGGTCTATTTGTTTGGACAACAATAACTAGCATATTTAGCCGGATTTCGGATTTGATTTTCAAACAGTCCTAGCTGGCTACCTGGATCGGGGGACCAGTACTATGCCGCGGCAGTTTACGCGTCGATTCCTATCCTTTTTAGCATTCGTTTTTGTGTTTGCCGGAATTGCAGCCAATGCTCAGGATGTTGTGGGTGTTACCATCGGGCAACTCAACGTAAGCAATTCCGGTGCCGCGACCTATACGATTCCTATCGAAATTCCGCCGGGTATTGGCGGGTTACAACCAAATCTGGCGCTAAGCTACAGCAGTAAATCCGGCGGCGGTACCGCCGGTTATGGCTGGGGTATTTCGAGTTTGTCAGCCATAACCCGTTGCGCTCAAACGCAGGCACATGACGGTTCGATTCGGGGAGTCAAACTCGATTCACAGGATAACTTTTGCCTGGACGGAAAAAGACTCCGCCCGATAAGTGGTACCCATGGTACTGGCGGTGCCGAGTACCGAACAGAAATTGATGAATTCATCAGGATCACGCTGGACTCTACGGATGCAAATGGGCCGGTCTCGAACTGAATTATGGTGCCACCAGCGACAGCAGAATCCAGGTGGATGGTTCGGGTATGGCGATTACCTGGTTGCTACATCGTGTTACCGATCCCAATGACAACTTCATTCAATACGATTACGAAGACGATACTGTTAACGGGGTATACAGGCCAACGACAATTCAATACACCGGCCATGGTGCGAGCTTTGGTCGCCAAAAAATTATCTTTGAATACGATGATCTGCCGGCTGCCGAGCAGATAACCCGATTCAGGTTCGGGGCGGCCAGCACCCCGCAAAAAAGACTGGCTGCGATTCATACCGAGTCGGATGCACAAACGGTCAGAACATACGAATTGTAATACACGGTAAGTGGATCAACGGGGCGGAGTGTTCTGGCATCTGATCAGGAGTGTCATGTTGACGTTTGTACCCTGCAAACCAGTTTCCCTGACCCCGGTTTTGATTATCAGGACGGAACCCCGGGCTGGGGCAGTTCGTTCGATCCCCAAATCATGGATGTAGAGGATCAATTTGCTGCGTCATTTTTGCTGGATATAGACGGAGACGGGTTGCAAGATCTGATTTACCCGCGAGACATTTCTGGAATTAACAAGTGGGTTGCCATCTACGGCCAAACAGGTGTGGGCCTGCATAATACAGGCTCGACCGTTAGCGCAATTCAGTTTGATAGCAACGAATCCGTAGGAACAATTGACATAGATGGCGATGGCAATCGGGAGCTCATTACTACTTCGCCAACGAACATCTGGCAGATCATTGGTTATTCCGGCGGTAATCTCGACCTTACATCGACCAACGTAGCCATAGAGCCGGGCGTCGAGTCGTTTTCGGTGGCCGATCTCGATGGCGACGGCCTGGAGGATCTACTCTACCTGAAAGATGGGGTGCTTTACTGGCGGCAAAATGTCACTCCAAGTTCTGGTTACTTTGGACCGTCTTCGCTTTTTTACGACCACCCGGAAGAGGAGTTTTCTCAAGGCCCGTTTAAAACGATTTATGAAAACGGCTGGCGTCAGGATGGAGTGTTCTTTTTTGATAATGACACCAAAGCAGATTTACTGGGCCGAACAACTAAAGAAACGTTTTTTAACTGTCCTCCAAATGAACCAGAATGCGCGCCTCAGTCGACTATTACGGAAACGTGGGCTGTATTTTTCTCGGACGGACTGACGTTTGACCGGGTGGTGGAGCTTGGTCTTGCAAGCAAACATGTGGTTTCAGGCGGTGGCCAGGATCCAGCCGACGAAGAAGATTGGCAGGTCCGTCCAATGGTAATGGATGTCAATGGCGACGGTTTGCCGGATTTTGTCTATGCATTGAACCAGGCACCTTGGACCTGGCAAGTGCGATTCAATAACGGTGTTGATTTTGACCAAACCATAGACACGGGAATTGGCCATGGCGGCATGCTGCCCAATAGCTGGCAGTTTGCTTTGCCAACCGATTATGACGGGGATGGGCTCACCGATATATTGTCCACTACAAACACAAACTGGCAACTGCGGCGCTCGACTGGCAACGGATTCGAACCGGCTATATTTCTGGGTCTGGACAGCAGCGACGCACTCAAGTTTGCCAAGTCGGGGGATTTTGACGGTGATGGGTTGGCGGATGTCATCTTTGCGAAACCGGAGGGGTGGCGGCAGGCAAGACACCAGGGAGATATACCTGATCTTCTGGCCACGGTCACAGATGGCATTGGGAATGCCTCGCAGATTACATACTTGCCGTTGACGGATAGCACTGTTTACGCTGTCACCGGTACCGCGACGTTTCCCGAACAGATAATTCGATCACCAGAATACGTCGTCAAGTCCGTCGATCTTCCTGATGGCATTGGTGGCGTTCGAACAATTGAGTACGAATATGAAAACTCAAAGGTG
>CBDUSC010000044.1:0-9666 GCA_965369735.1 uncultured bacterium | reverse complement strand
CGATGATCCCGCTCTCGAGCGCACGCAAGCTTGGGATAAATGATGAATGGGTGAGCAGGCTTGAAAGCCACGATCCAAAACGCCGCCAGGTATTGAGTGTTGTACGCGCCGTTGCAGCATCGCCGGCCGCGCAGGTGCTTCGACCCGGTGACCTGGTCATGGCAGTGGATGGCAAGCCGGTAAGCCGGTTCCGCGACATTGAACTGGCAGTGCAAAAGAGCAGCGTGCTGCTATCTGTCTGGCGTGATGGTTATGAAATAGATTTGCCGGTTGATACCGTTTCCCTGCATGGGCACGGCGTGGATCGTGTTGTTGCCTGGAGCGGCGCTTTGCTGCAGGAACCGCATCGTGCAATGGCGGCGCAGCGTGGCATAGAGCCGTTCGGTGTGTACGTTGCGTATTTTGCTTATGGCTCGCCGGCAAATCGTTTTGGTCTCTGGGCGGGCCGGCGTATCGTCGAGGCAGATGGGATGCCGACACCGGATCTGGATTCTTTTCTGGCCGCAGTCGATGGCAAACAACATCGTGAATCGGTTCGCCTCAAAACAATAACCTGGAACAATCTGGTCGAGGTGATTACCTTGAAAGTCGACACAAATTACTGGCCGACATACGAATTATTGCGTGAGGATGAAGGCTGGCGGCGTGCAGATCTCAATCTGGTGGAGGTGGCGCATGAGCAAGGCGATTAGTCTGGCGGAAAAATTTTCCCGTTTTGATGATCACTGGTCACCGCGCATCGTCGCGGAAATGAATGACTATCAGGTCAAGATTGCGCGTATCGAAGGCGAATTTACCTGGCACAGCCACGCTGACACAGACGAGCTGTTTTATGTCATCGATGGAGAGATGACCATCGAGCTTCGCGATGACAACGTGCACCTCGGGCCGGGCGAACTATACGTTGTGCCACAAGGTGTCGAGCACAAACCGGTCGCAAGCCGGGAATGCCGCATCATGATGATAGAACCCAGGGGCACCACGAACACGGGCACCAGTGATGGCAACGCCGGGGAGTGGGTCTGAGCGTTGAAATATGCAGTTTTTGTGTTGGCTGTTATATGTTTGTCCATCGTTTTCTTCGAGGCGCCGGCGCGCGATCTTTATCGTTACAAAGACGAAAATGGAAACTGGGTGTACACCGATCGCAAGCCACCGGGGGATGTTACCACCGATACCATGCAGATCGATGTCGGTTTTGATGCGCCAACGGTAAATGTAGAGCGGCGCCAGCGCGATGATGGTATCGACCTGGTTGTAATCAATACATATCATTGTCCGGTTGAAGTCGGCATCCTGATATCGGATGCGGTCAATGTAGGCGGCTTGAATGCTGATGGAGTCAGCGCCGTGGTGCCGGCGGTCGGTGAATCGGTGATTGCGCGTCTGCAGCCGGTGGACCCCGGGGCAAGCTGGGGTTTTCAGTACCAGGCAAGAGTCATGCTGGGTGATCCAAAAGCGCGCCATATGCCCGCCCAGCCGTATCGGGTGCCATTTTCGATTGCGACCAGCCACAGCGTGACACAGGCTTACCCGGGTGGCATCAGCCATAACGATGACTCCAGCCGCCATGCGATTGATTTTGCCATGCCTGTTGGCAGCGCTGTATTTGCAGCGCGAAGCGGCACTGTGGTCGATATTGCCAGCAATTTTTTTCAAAGCGGTACCAATATCCAGCGCGATGGTCCGCGGGCGAATATTGTGCGAATCATGCATGATGACGGGACCATGGCGATCTACGCGCATTTGAACCGATCTTCCATACGGGTGCGCCCCGGGGATCAGGTTGGCACCGGCGAGTATATCGCTGACTCGGGCAACACCGGTTTCAGCACTGGCCCGCATCTGCATTTCGATGTGCAAAAAAACGATGGATTCCGTTTGATCTCGATCCCGTTTGAGTTGCTGGGACCCAATGGAACAGCCAACTATCCGGCGCCAGGCGAATCCGTCATGGCATACCAGTAATTGTTCGTACATCCCCCACAACGCCGAATCCTCATCTAAACTCAATAAGAAAACCCGAGCAAATCGGGCTTTGAACCATACGGGGTGGTGCGGAGTTTCCTGTGACCGTCAGAGAAGAATACTTGGAATACGTGCTGGAACAGCTGGAGCCGGTGGGTCCTGTTGTGTCGCGACGTATGTTTGGCGGCGTGGGTCTCTATATGCACGAAAAATTTTTCGCCATTGTTGCGGATGATGTTTTGTACTTCAAAGTCGATGAAATCAGCCGGAATGATTACGAACAACTGGGCATGAGTCCGTTTCGACCGTACAAGAACCGCAATGCATCCATGCGTTATTTCGAAGTGCCTATTGAGGTTTTGGAAGATACGGAACTGCTCGATGTGTGGGTGAAACGCTCGCTGAATGCATCCGATGGACGCAGGGCAGTGCATTGAGCGGTTTTCGTATCGTTTCGGGCGGGCAAACCGGTGTCGACAGAGGCGCTCTGAAAGCGGCGCTTGCGGCTGGTATCGCATGTGGAGGCTGGTGCCCGGCGGGGCGGGTTGCCGAAGATGGGCTCATCCCGGAAAATTACCCGGTGCAAGAACTTTCCGGTGGCGGATATCGGGACCGGACGCGCAAAAATGTGCAGGACAGCGATGCAACCCTGGTGTTGATCAACGGCCAGCTCAATGGCGGTACTGCAATGACGGTGGCCGATTGCCAGGATAATGGCAAGCCGGTGCTGACGCTTGATGCCTGCCACTTTAGCAGGGACGCGGCAGCATTGAAGGCGCTTGAGTTTGTACGCGCGAACAAGGTTTCAACTTTGAATCTCGCAGGGCCTCGCGCCAGCAAATGGCCTGCTGCGGAAGCATTTTCATCAGCCGTAGTCGGGCATCTCATCGATCTGATAAAAATCCCCGAATAGGGTTAAGCGGCCATTATGTTGGTCCCGAATTTTTCAGCGCACTGGCAAACGTTGCGATGTCAGTAATGGGTTCGCTACAGGTGTTGCCTGCGCAAATGTATGCGGTTGTTCCGTCTATCATCGTTTTTGCGGCAAGCACATCGGGCAGATTATCTGTGTCGCGGTCTATGGCATAAACCTGGCGTGACGGGTTGTATACGATGCCCGCCAGTCTGTGCCACTCGTGTAGTTCGTCGCCCGAACCGCGAATGATCACGACATCACCCGGTTCGAGATATTCTTCCAGTGCCGTGAGCATTGATGCATGCGCCTGCGGGTAGTGCAGCAATTCATTCCAGCCGGCCTGCAGACAGCGCTTTGCGGCATCCAGGTAACGCGTCTCGCCCAGTAACCAGCCCAGCCTGCCGAGCACCAGGGCTGCAATCGCATTACCGCTGGGCATGGAGTCGTCACCCAGCGGTCTTGGCCGGTGAATCAGTGTTTCGTGATCATCGGCGGTAAACAGAAAACCACCGTGATCACGGTCTTCAAAATGCTCCAGCACCAGATCGCACAACGTTTTGGCGAGCACAAGATCGCTGGTCCTCCAGCGCGCCTGCAACAACTCGACAAGACCGTCGGCAAGGAATACGTAGTCGTCAAGATATGCCATGAATCGCGCACGACCATTTTTGAATGCTGCCAGCAGTCGGTCATCCACCAACAGCGATGTTCTTATAAAATCCACCGCGCGCATCGCCGAGTCGATGAATGCCGGTTCTGCCAGCTCGCGCCCGGCGATGGCCATGCCGCGGATCATCAGCCCGTTCCAGGATGTCAGGATTTTTTCGTCGCGACCGGGACGCAGCCGCTTGTGGCGGGCTTCGAGCAGTCTTGCCCGCGCCGAGTCCAAGTGGTGTTTTGCTTCATCCGGCGTGAGCTTGAGTTCCTTTGCCACATCGCTCATGCCCTCATACAAATGCAAATGCCAGTGGCCTTCAAAATTGGCATCGCGATCCAGACCGTAGCAGCGGGTGAACACTGCCAGATCACCGTCATTCAATACCTTGCTGACCTGCTCCGGTGTCCAGACATAGAACCGGCCTTCCTCGCCATCGGAATCGGCATCCAGTGTCGAGTAGTAACCGCCATCCGGTGACTGCATGCGACGCATTACCCAGTTTGCGGTTTCGCGTGCAATATCGAGATAAAACTCATCACCCGTCGCCCGGCCGGTTTGTGCATACAGCGCCAGCAATGGCCCATTGTCATAAAGCATTTTTTCGAAATGGGGGATCATCCAGTATGGATCAACCGAATAACGAAAAAATCCGCCACCGAGCTGGTCGTACAAGCCACCCTGGGCCATTCGTTGCATGCTGAGCGTCACCATGAACAATGCCTGCGTATCGGGCCTTGCGCTGTCCGCGGTGCTACGCCAGTGACGCAGGAGTCGATCCATGCCGGTGGCATGCGGGAATTTTGGAGCCGGTCCAAAACCGCCATAACGGCTGTCAAAGCTGCTCTCCAGGGATGCGCGGATCGCATCCAGCGGCGCCCGGTTCAGAACATCCTCCGTCACCGGCTCAATTTGAGACATGCGCTCGAATACGGTCGTCAGCGCCATGCATTGCGTGTCTACATCGTTCCGGTGTTCCCGATAATAAACGGCGACGCGTTCCAGTATTTCAGAAAAACCGGGCAGCCCATGGCGGGCCACGACTGGAAAATAGGTACCAGCAAAAAAAGGTAAATGATCTTGCGGCGTCAAAAATACCGTCAACGGCCAGCCACCGGATCGCTGTGCAAGCAGCTGATGCGCGGTCTGGTAAATGCGATCGATATCCGGGCGTTCTTCTCGATCAACTTTTATGTTGACGAAATACCGGTTCATCAAAGCGGCGATTTCGTCGCTTTCAAAAGACTCGTGCGCCATGACATGACACCAGTGGCAGGCGGAGTATCCGATCGACAACAAAATGGGTTTATCTTTGTCTCTGGCTTTTTGCAAAGCCTCGTCATTCCAGGCATGCCAGTCTACGGGGTTGTCGGCATGTTGCAGTAAGTAGGGGCTGGTTTCATGCGCCAGTTGGTTCATCGGCTCATGCTACACTAGCGCCCGATGCTGACCTACCCGAACATCGACCCCATCGCGATTTCCATTGGACCGGTAAAAGTACACTGGTACGGTTTGATGTACCTGATCGGGTTTGTTTCCAGCTGGTGGCTTGCGCGACGCCGCGCGCAACGACCGGGATCGGGCTGGACTAAAAATCAGGTTGATGATTTGATTTTTTATGGTGCCCTGGGGGTCATACTCGGCGGTCGTATTGGTTCAATCCTGTTTTACAGTTTTGACGAGTTTGTCCGCGACCCAATATCCATTTTTTATATCTGGAAAGGCGGCATGTCATTCCACGGCGGTCTGCTTGGCGTACTGGTGGCGCTGTGGATCTTTGCACGCTTCAAAGGCAAGACGTTTTTCGAAGTCGGGGACTTTGTGGCGCCGCTGGTGCCGATCGGTCTCGGTGCCGGTCGCATCGGAAACTTCATCAACGGAGAGCTGTGGGGTAAAGCGACTGATGTGCCCTGGGGGTTCCTGGTGAACGGTGAGGTGAGGCATCCCAGCCAGCTCTACGAAGCACTGCTCGAAGGCCTGGTGCTGTTTGTCGTGCTATGGCTGTTTTCGGCAAAACCACGACCCACGATGAGCATCGGTGGCTTGTTCCTGGTTTTGTACGGCAGTTTCCGTTTTGCTGTGGAATTTGTACGCTTGCCGGACGAACATATCGGCTACATGGCGTATGGCTGGCTGACGATGGGCCAGCTGCTTTCGTTGCCCATGATCGGCTTTGGCGCAATCATGGTTACTATGGCATACAGGAGCGCAGCTAGCACTGCACGAGATGAAACAATACCTGAATATGATGCGGCAGGTGCGCGAGCACGGCGCAAGAAAAACTGACCGCACGGGGACTGGAACGCTGAGCGTATTCGGGCACCAGATGCGTTTTGATCTGGCGCAGGGATTCCCGCTTGTTACCACCAAGCGATTGCACCTGCGGTCGATTATTCATGAGTTGCTCTGGTTTTTGAATGGAGACACCAATACCGCCTATCTCAAAGACAACGGTGTCGGCATCTGGGACCAATGGGCGGATGAAAAGGGTGATCTTGGGCCCGTATACGGTTACCAGTGGCGCTCGTGGCCATCCCGGGATGGTGGGTCCATCGACCAGATCACCCGGGTACTCGAGCAACTGCGGACGCAACCGGACTCGCGCCGCATTATTGTCAGCGCATGGAACGTCGGTGAGCTGGATAGCATGGCGTTGATGCCATGCCATGTGCTGTTCCAGTTCTATGTCGCCGATGGCCGGCTTTCCTGCCAGCTTTATCAGCGTAGCGCAGACATTTTCTTAGGTGTACCGTTCAATATTGCATCCTATGCACTACTTACCCATATGATCGCGCAGCAATGTGATCTGAAAGTGGGGGAGTTCATCTGGACAGGCGGCGACTGCCACCTGTATTCGAATCACCTGGAGCAAACGGATTTGCAACTGAGCCGGGACCCGTTGCCGCTGCCAAGGCTGGTCATAAAGCACAAGCCGGAATCACTGTTTGATTATCGCTTTGAAGATTTTGAAATTATCGGCTACGAATATTATCCACATATCAAAGCGGCGGTTGCCGTCTGAGTGTGTCAGGGCCGATGATTCGTTCTATTGTCGTTGCAACTTCTGTCAATCGCGTGATCGGACGCGATAATACCCTGCCCTGGCATATGCCGGCCGATCTGGCGCATTTCAAGGCGATTACCATGGGAAAGCCCATTGTCATGGGTCGCAAAACCTGGGAGTCGATCGGCAAGCCATTGCCCGGCAGAACCAATATTGTTGTGAGCCGTGACAGCAGCTTTAAGGCCGACGGCGCCCTGGTCGTCAAATCGGTGACGGAAGCGGAGGGTGCTGCGCAGCGTGAGTATGGAGAGGTCGAGGAGCTGATGATCATCGGCGGCGCCACGCTGTACGAGGACGCCATCGGCTCGGTTGACCGTATATACCTGACCGAGATCCACGAGGTTGTGGAGGGCGATACCTGGTTTACCGATCTCGATGTGGACGACTGGCTGGAAGTATCCAGGGAGGACTTCGAAGCAGACGCGAAAAATCCGTTCGACTACAGCTTTATTGTGCTGGAACGAAAATAACCGGGGACAGAGTCCGGTGCGGTGGATACTCAGCCCAGCGGTTGAAGCTGGTTGTCAACCAGATCGGCGGCACGATCCATATCCACCTGGTCCAGCGTTTCGATGTTTTCGGTAAGCTCGGCCAGCAATGTCGCCTGTATGGCGCCACGACGCTGCGCCACCGAGTAAGGAATCTCGTGATGGAACATGACCATTGAATACCGCGGGATAAACCTGTCCGGGTAGCGTCTCTCCAGCTCAAAGGCGAGCTGTTTTTGCAGGTGAAACCGCTGGTCGCGGACCGAATCGCGCATTTCCGCGTAATTTTCGATGGCCATGTCGGCAATCGCATCAGCATTGGCTTTGCGATTGTCCTGGTACAGCGAAAAAATCTTTTCCCAGTCATCCCCGTGTGCCTCGATCAGGCAGTCAAGCTCATAGGCGTCTTCGAACGCAGCATTCATCCCCTGGCCATGGAAGGGGACAACCGCATGCGCCGCGTCGCCAAGCAATGTCGCTTTTCCACCCACCGACCACGGATTGCATCGTACGGTACCCAACGCACCAATCGGATTTGCGAAAAAATCTTCCGCGAGATCCGGGATAACCGCAAGCGCATCCGGAAAATTCTTTTCAAAAAACTGCGTGACACCGGTTTCATCCGTCAGCATCTCAAAACTGTTTTCTCCACTGTTTGGCAAAAACAGCGTGACGGTAAAACTGCCATCCAGGTTTGGCAGCGCGATGAGCATGAAGCCGCCGCGCGGCCAGATATGCAGCGCGTTTTTTTCAATTCGGTGGCCCCCGTTCCCGGTCGGTGGTATTGCCAGCTCCTTGTAGCTGTGGCCGAGTATTTCTTCGCTGGCGGATACGCCGTGTGAATCCTGCATCGCGTGCCGGATGACCGATCCTCCGCCATCTGCGCCGAATATCGGGTTGCCAGTGACCGTGTACGCTTTGTCGGCGGTCTGATCGATGCAGCTTAGCTCCGATCGTTCAAAATCCGCAGCAATACATTTTTGATCAAAGCGAAAACGCACATCGGGCATTTCCTCGGCAGCGTTCATCATCACCATATTGAGTTCGCTGCGCGATACAGAATAAATGACTTCCGAATCGCGCATGCCATAGCGCTGCATTTTCAGCGATCCATCGACGTTGTGCAGCATGCGGCCGCTCATCGGCGTCAGAAGCTTTTCCACATCGTCAAACACGCCTGCGCGGCGCAATGTGTTGATACCACGTTCGGCAAGGGCCAGGTTGATGGATCGCCCGGCAGGGATGTCCACCTGGCGCATATCGGGGCGGGATTCCAGTATCTCGACCCCAAATTTTCGATGCGCCAGGTATACGGCAAGTAATGAACCCGCCAAACCGCCGCCTGCAATGATGATTTTGTTATTCATGTGCCCCGGTTCATATTATTTACCCGCCAGGCATTGGCGCAACCTACGTACAAACTCAAACGCATCCAGATAGCTGTTGTACAAAGGTACCGGCGCTATCCGGATGACATTGGGTTCGCGCCAGTCGCAAACGACACCCGATGCCTCCAGCCTTTCATACACCGAGCGGCCCGCACCGCTGCGCAACACCAGCGACAACTGGCAACCACGCCTGTCAGTGTCACGCGGCGTCAGGATGCCAATGTCCCTGCCCAGTTCCTGTCTCAGCAGCCATTCAAGATAAGCTGTCAGCTTCTCGGACTTGGCGCGCAGCGCCGCCATACCGGCTTCGTGGAAAACACGCAGCGATGACAATACCGGCGCCATCGCCAATATTGGCGGGTTGCTCAGTTGCCAGCCCTCGGCACCAGCCATGGGTTTGAACTCGGGTCCCATGAGAAAACGGCTGGCCTTGTCGTGACCCCACCAACCGGCAAAACGTGGCAGCTCAAAAGAACGTGCATGCATTGCGTGGACAAAGCAGCCTGCCACCGAGCCGGGCCCGCTATTCAAATATTTGTAATTGCACCACACGGCAAAATCCACATTCCAGGCATTAAGATCAAGCATCAGGTTGCCGGCGGCGTGGGCGAGATCAAATCCAACCACGCAACCCTGCGCGTGGCCGAGTTCTGTGATTTGCGCCATGTCGAATGCCTGGCCGCTGTAATACTGCACCCCTGGCAGCATAATCAGCGCAATTTGTTTACCCTCGCGTTCGATCAGCGCGTACAGATCTTCTTCCCTGATCTCGGATTCGTTCTCCCGCGGCCCAATTTCCAGCAAGGCATCGGCGGGGTCCAGGCCGTGGAAGCGAACCTGTGAGTTGGCTGCATACCGATCCGATGGGAATGCCGGTTTTTCTATCAGCAGCTTGTAGCGTTCGCGGGTCGGTCGGTAAAAGCTCACCATCATCAGGTGCAGGTTGACCGTCAGGGTGTTCATGTTGATGACTTCGAACGATTGGCCACCGACCAGCTCCGCTGTCAGATCGGTCAGCTGTTCGTGATAAGGCATCCAGGGTCGTCGTGCATCAAAGTGTCCTTTTACCGCCAGCGTCTTCCAGTCATCCAGTTCTTCTTCGAGCAGCGCCCGCGTGGTTTTTGGCTGCAAACCCAGCGAATTGCCGCACAAATAGACCAGCGGTTTGCCAGACTCGTCCGTCGGTA
>CBDUSC010000043.1:0-9751 GCA_965369735.1 uncultured bacterium | reverse complement strand
GGCCAGGGGCGGAATCGAACCACCGACACGAGGATTTTCAGTCCACTGCTCTACCAACTGAGCTACCTGGCCATTGCGGGTCCCGCCGGGCGGGAGCCGCGTATTAAAGCGGGGAGCCGCCGGGGAGTCAAGCAAGGAAAATCTCACGCCGGTCGATGGCTGCACCATGAAGTGGCCCAAACCGGCTGCTATAATAGCGGCAAAAGCACTCGGCATGAATCTACCCCAGAGAAATACTACCGATCCCGCGTCGGGCGAGGATCTGCGCTCAAAATATCAGCGCATCCGGCAGACCACGCCGGGGCTGTGCAGTGGCCTGGCGGCGGAGGATATGGTGGTGCAGAGCATGACCGATGCCAGTCCAACAAAGTGGCACCTGGCGCATACCACGTGGTTTTTTGAACAATTCATACTCAGCCAGCGTTCAGATGGCTACGAGCCATTTGATGCCGACTGGCACTACCTGTTCAACTCTTATTACTACAGCGTTGGTCAGATGTTCCAGAGGCCAAAGCGCGGTCTGTTGTCGCGGCCAACCGTCGCGGAAATCAGTAGGTACAGAGCGTATGTCGATGAGCACATGGATGCGCTGCTCGATGAGGCAGCGACAGATACCGATCTTGCGTTTGTGATCGAGCTGGGTCTCAACCATGAACAGCAGCACCAGGAGTTGTTGCTGACCGATATCAAGCATGTATTGGCGCAAAACCCGCTCAAGCCCGCCATGACTGAATCTGCCATGCCTGAGACCAATACGCCCGGCGGCATGGAGTTTGGTGATTTTTCAGGCGGGGAAACCAGGATCGGTGCGCAACAAGGCGGTTTTTGCTTTGACAACGAAACACCGCGACATACGGTTCATCTGCACCCGTTCCAGATGGCTACGCGCACCGTGCGAAACGGCGAGTACCTTGAGTTCATTCGCGATGGTGGATACAAAAAAAACGATTTATGGCTATCCGATGGCTGGGCAATGGTTCTTGAACAAGGTTGGCAACGCCCCATCTACTGGACCAGGGATCTCGACAGCGAATTCTCTTTGTATGGAGAAGTAGAACTCAACCCCGATCGACCGGTTTGTCATTTGAGTTACTACGAAGCGGATGCATTTGCGCGCTGGGCGCAGGCCCGCCTGCCCACGGAATCTGAATGGGAATGCGTAGCGGCGCATGAACCGGTGGCTGGCAATTTACTGGATACCGGTACTTTGCACCCGGTTGGCAATGGCAATAACGGACGCCATAGCGATCTTTTTGGCGATGTCTGGGAATGGACCGCCTCACCCTATAACGCCTTCCCGGGGTTCAAACCACTGGCAGGATCGCTGAGTGAATACAACGGCAAATTCATGTGTAACCAGATAACCCTGCGCGGTGGCTCCTGTGCTACGCCTGCCGATCACATCCGCGCTTCATATCGAAATTTTTTCTATCCCGATGCGCGTTGGCAATTCAGCGGTATTCGGCTGGCCAGGGATTTGTAATCGTGGATACCGCTGTTGCCACAAAACTGCACCTCACCGACTATCACCCGCCGGTGGCCGACATGATGGCGGATGAGGCCACGGGACTTACATTGCCGCAAAAAAGCCTGTCGCCAAAATACTTTTACGATGCGCACGGTTCAAAACTGTTTGATGATATTACCGAGCTCCCGGAGTACTACCTGACTCGCACAGAACTTGGAATCATGCGCGCTTTTGTCGATGAAATGACGGCGTCAATCGGCGACAAGGCATCCGTTATCGAGTTTGGTAGTGGATCAAGCACAAAAATCCGCATATTGCTGGATAGCCTGGACGAACCCGTTGCATATATACCGGTAGAAATCTCGCGCAGTCATTTGATGCAAGCTGCACAGGATCTGGCCGACGACTACCCCGGTATTGAAATTATCCCGGTCTGCGCCGATTTCACCCGGCCCTTCGAGCTCCCCGATACAGCACAGCGGGCAAACCGGAATCTGGTATTTTTCCCCGGATCGACAATAGGCAACTTCTCGCCCGACGGTGCATTACAGCTGCTGAAAATCATGAATCAGACAGCTGGCGAAAATGGCGCGGTCCTGATCGGTGCGGATCTGCAAAAAGAAACGGCGCTGCTTGAGGCAGCCTATAATGACAAAGCAGGGGTCACCGCAGCTTTCAATCTGAATCTCCTGGTCAGGATCAATCGCGAGTTGGACGCCGACTTTGATCTCGATGGTTTTCGCCATCAGGCCATATACAACGAAAAATATAATCGCATTGAAATGCACCTTGTCAGCAAGCACGAACAGTCGGTGCAATTTGGTGAGTATGATTTTCTATTTTCGGAAGACGAACACATTCTTACCGAGTGTTCGCATAAATACGATCTCAATCAGTTTGCTGATCTCGTCGCGAAGGCTGGTTTCCGGGTTGAACAAGTCTGGACAGACGACAAAGATTTTTTCAGCGTTCAGTA
This sequence comes from uncultured bacterium, assembly GCA_965369735.1. Classification (GTDB taxonomy): domain Bacteria; phylum Pseudomonadota; class Gammaproteobacteria; order Steroidobacterales; family CBDUSC01; genus CBDUSC01. The sequence continues at coordinate 7,307 of CBDUSC010000043.1, read as the reverse complement.
TCTCATTCGCGAACGCGAAGTTATTCCGGAGAACTGAATTCCCCGGGTACTTCCGACCCTTCACCGAAAAAGAACTTTTCCATTTCTGATTCCAGAAATTTGCGCGCCTTTGGCTCGATCGGCGTCAGGCGGTATTCATTGATCAGTATGGTTTGATGCGCGAGCCATTTCTGCCAGGCCATTTTCGATACGCTGTCAAAAATACGTTGGCCAAGATCGCCCGGGTATGGCGCATAGTCCAGGCCTTCAGATTCTTCGCCAAGCAAAACACATTGCACCATTCGGCTCATTTTGTTTCTCCGTGACTGGTCAGCTCATCCAACAAGCGAGATACGGGTTTCGCCAGACCGATAGCCTGTGGCGAGCGCGTGTTATACCAAAGCCATTCATTGCCCGCCATGGAATTCTCGGATACGGCATTCGCCTTCAGGGTTTCCGCGGCCACCAGTACCGGGTGGATGTCGAGATCAAAATGCGTGAATCGATGACGCAAATCCACCCAGTGATCGATGCGCGGTTTCATCAAACCCAGCTCGCGCGTGCACCAGGCGGCGACATCGTCTACATCTTCGACCTCCGGGAACACCCATAGACCGCCCCACACACCGCTTGGTGGTTTTCTTTTCAGAAGTACGCGAGATCGCCCGTCCGTTACCATGATCATGGTCGTGTGTCTGGCCGGGCGGGCACGTTTTGGTTTTGCGGCAGGTATTTCATGCGTGCGGTTTGACAGCAAGGCGCCACAACCATCACTCAGCGGACAGGCTTTACAATCAGGTTTTCCCCGGGTGCACACGATAGCACCAAGATCCATGATGGCCTGTGTGTAATCAGCTACACGCGCGCCTGGCGTATACCGATCAGCCAATGACCAAAGCGTTTTCATATTTGGCGAGGAGCCCGGCCAGCCATCAAGCCCGGCGTATCGCGATAGTACCCGTTTGACGTTGCCATCCAGGATCGCTGAGCGCTTGTCAAATGCCAGGGAACAGATTGCGCCCGCTGTCGATCTGCCAATACCGGGAAGATCCATTAACTCACTCAGCGTGTCCGGAAACCTGCCGTCCAGATCTTTTTCGATCATGCGGGCGGCCTTGTGCAGATTTCGTGCGCGTGCGTAATAGCCAAGACCCGACCACGCAAACAACACGCTATCTAGGTCGGCGCTGGCAAGCCGGCTTACTGTTGGGAATCGATGAACAAAGCGCCTGAAGTAGGGGATGACCGTATCGACCTGCGTCTGCTGCAGCATGATTTCGGAGATCCATACTCGATAAGGATCACGATCCGTTTGCCAGGGAAGATCATGGCGGCCATGGTTATCAAACCAGGTGAGTAGTTTTTTCGAAAAATCGATCTCGATCACAAATCGTTCCCGCTGACAGAGCGTTGCTCTACCTCGCGGACAATAGCACGAGCGGTTGATCGCAGTGTGCGCTTTAGCGCGGCTCTTCCTGCCATACCAGGTACCCAGAACGATGGCCTGAATGAGGTCTCAAAGCTGAGCCGCGTCCCGCCATTTTCGCTGACCAGGCGCCAGCTCGACCGGCCTTCCAGCAGATCACTGCGATCGGCAATGGCACTGGCATCAACCGATGTGTGGGGCACCTCTACCACGCGTTCAACGCGCTCCAGAGAACGGCAAAAAAACAACATGCATGCCTTTGTCTTGGTATAGACAAGCACGACATTTGCCGATGGTCGGTCCAGCACACGGCTTTCTTTTATTCTTCTGTCCAGGGTGTGCAGATGTTCATAATCGGTAATGACTGCGAACACCTGCTCGGGTGATCCATTGACAAACAAATCCAGCCTGGCGGTGAATACGCCACCGTTCGATACGGCCTCGACGACCGGCTTTTGAGCAGTTTCCATCCGTGAAGAAACGCCACCCGGCGCCACCAGCATAACCAGTAGACCTGCCATAGCGCGCCAGCGAACATTCATCGGGCCTGTTGCACGTCATCTAAGTCGCGTGCAAATGCCTCGATACGGTTAATGATTTTTGCGCCACCAGAGCGCAGTCGTTTTTTGATGATCCAGGGCCCGATCAACGGTGGCACCCAGAAATCCGGTTCAAACTCCATGACATAATCAATCAGCGTTCCATCACCTTCGGACACAAGCAGCCAGCGCGCGCGACTGTACTTCACATCGCTTTTCTCGGGCAGCGCGGTTGCCAGGATTTCCGAATGGGGCACGGATTCCAGGCGTTCGACGCGATCCAGCGTTTTGCAATAAAACAACAGGCAACCCCTGGTGCGCGTAAATACCAACGGTGTTCCATCCGCATCCGGATCAAGAAACCGGCTTTCCGTAATGACGGATGACAAACGATCAAAGCTATCGTAGTCCACCAGGATTTCAAACACGGGTTCAACAGGCGCATCGACAAAGGTTATCGATGTGAACGTGTATCGAGGTCCGTTTTTGTCGACGGTCAGCGCACGTATCTCTGCTGCATTGATCGCAGTCGAAAAAAGAACCAGTGACACAAAAAATATTCTTGCCGGCATGTGATTCAATCGTCGAACAAATTCTTGAGCTTGTCCTCCAGTTTTTCCTTCAACTTGTCGGACTCTTTTTTGACTTTGTCCCCCGCTGCCTGCTCCGCCTGACGTCGCAACAGTTCGCCAACGTCGGGCACCGCGCGCGGTGAATCGATGGTACCGGTCACGCGTATCGGAATTGATGCTCGAACCAGTTTTCGCAGCTGGGGATCCTTTCTGATTTCCGGAGTATCGTCGATCACCACATCGATTTGATAGTCCAGGGTGTTATCGCTCAGATCAAGATACCCGCTGCCGGTCACCGTTCCGTAATCGAGACGGACACGCAACTCCTGCGTATGCCAGCGACCTTTTTCTATGGGCCCGGCGGCGACAAATTCGCTAAACGCCGTCTGCGGATTTTGCGGCTCCGGGGGCACCGGTTCCTTACGGACCCGTGCAATCCCGGATTTCAGCGTATGCCAGATATCCACACCGCTGTACACACCGTTTTTGACCGCCAGGTCAATCTTGCCGTTTGCCTGCTCTGTCAACGCTCCTTCAACACCATAGGGGAGTTTCACCTGGAGCGTGGCCTTTGCAGTACCGCTAACCGGCATACCGCCCTCAAAAAGATCTGCGGCAAGGGCGGATATGTTCACACCTATTATTTTCTCATTCACGCTGGCAATCGCAGGCCTGGTGCTTGCGTTCAGCCGCACATCGCCACTATAGCTGCCACCATACATTTTCGCTTCGGACGGATTGATCCGTATCTGACCGTCTTTGGCAAGCAATCCAAAGGCCAGGTTCTTGAATTTCAACCCCATCGCCTTCGCGTCGCGAATCTTGATCTGGCCCTTTACGTCGAGATCAGCCAGCGCATCCAGGGAATCATCTGCGGATTCCGATCCCTTTGCAGCGCTCGCATCTGACTCGTCGGTGGGTGGCAAATACCGATCGAGATCGATTTTGTCTATGCGAATATTGAAACGGGTCTCCGACGTTTTGAAATTCCTGATATTGATGCGACCTTTGATCGTGCTGTCATCCATGATCATTTCGATCTTTTTGAGCAAGAAACTGTTGGCGCTTGCCTGGTACTCCGAGGTGATGGAGAGTTTTTTCAGTACATTTGGATCGGTTGTTTCGACGGGTGATTGACCAGCCATATCGAACAATGTGTCAATGCTGACCGGGTGCAAGGTAAACGTACCCGATAACTGTGGCGCATCAATCACTTTCTGCCCGGCAACCGTTGCATCAATACGAATATCGCCAGCGGAAACCTTGATAGAGTCTATTTTCAGAATCTGGCTATCCAGGCCCAGCGAAACTCGTGGCGATGCAATCGTGTAATCATCCAGTGACGCGTTGAGATCAACCAGGGTTACCGTTTTCAAATCCGTTTCAAAGGAAAATTCTGCCTGAAGTCTCCCCGATTCGCTCGGGTCAGGCAACTCCACCGGCGGTTGTCCTATTGCTGCCATCAAATCGTTGATCGCAACCGGTGCCAGAGAAACCGATCCCTTTATCTTTGGCGCATCAATGAATGTCGATACCGAAAGGCCGGTTTGCAGACGAGCTTCGCCCAATTCAATACTCATGGACCCGCTGTCGAACTGCTGCGTACTCAAGTCGAATTGCAGCTTGTCCGATCGAACAGCTGCATTGAGATCAGTACCATCCGGGTTATAGCCGATCAGCCCGACATCCAGCTCGACGCCAGTCAGATCGATCTTGTTGAAATCCGTGTCGGTTGCAACCGTTCCGCCAAAAGAAATGTTCCCGTTCACTTCTCCGTCGCTGATTCCCGCCGATACCGTGAGCGTCACCGGGTCACCCGGCGCAAGTGTTCCCGTTTTTACGTTGAAGTTACTGACTGTGTAATTGGCGGGGGTAGCCGCATCCGTGTATGTCAGGTTGGCATTGCTGATGTTCAACCCTGCAATCCCGGATGTCGCAAAGCTGCTTTCGCTATCCGCTGCATCTTCATCAACGGCTTGCTCTACCTCGTCATCGCCAGTCAGATCGTCCCAGTTATTTCGACCATCTGCATTCGTTTCCAGGTTCAGGCGCAAACCGCTAATGCTGACCTCGCCAATTTCGATTTGGCGTGACAGCAATGGCATGAGCTTGACGCCCAGTGATGCCTTGTCGATTTCAGCAAATGGGGCATCGCTGAAACCGGTCGCGTTACCCAGCCTGACATCCGCAAGCTTGACGGCGATCCATGGGAACAGCGATACGTCCAGCGGTCCCTCTATCACCAGCTCACGGCCCGTGCTGTCCAGCACCGCCTTTTCGGCGCGGTCCTTGAAGTTATCCGCATCAAAGGTAGCCAGGAAAATAACTGCGGCAATCACCATCAGGGCGATTAGCGCAGCAAATCCTACGATCAGATATTTTAACCAGCGCATAGATGTCTCTTTTTGGGTATTGCAACAGGGTAACAGGCGTCCAATATTCTACGGTTTGACCGCAGCTTCATGCATCCTATCCCGGGTTTTCTCAATTATCGCAGACTACGCTATCGCCATTGCTACTGGCCCCACACATATCCGGCCAGCCATAGCGTTTCCAGTAGTCCATCAGGCCGACTTTTTGCATCAACGCGGGAAAATCAGGGTGCGCACGCAAGATTTCACCGCCGGGACCCCAGATCCAGAGAAACTGGAACTGCAGATCCATCGTTGCCCGTTCGGCGAATCGCATGGCGCGATCCGCATCACCAAGCATCAGGGATACCAGGAATTTCCCGTTGACGGGGACTACTTCATCCGGCATCTGTTCGAATTCCTCCAGGAACGCAGGTGCCAGATCCGGATTCTCAAGCGCATTGGCAAATTGCTGCAATGCCTCGGCCGGGATTTCGTTACCTGCATCTTGCGCATCTTGTACAAAATCTTTTGCCGCTTCTGCATACTCGCCGCGCCCAACATGTATCCTTGCTTCAAATGAGCGTTGGGTGGAGGCAAGACCCATCTTGCGGGCTGTTTGCAAAAACTTTTCGGCGCGATCCCAGTCTCCGTCCGCTACGTATGCCACCGCAAGATTAAAGGCAATAATTGGAGACTTCGGGTCGAGTTCATGTGCTCTTTGCGCTTCACTCATTGATTCTTCCAGCCGCCCCGTTTCTTGCAGCAGCAGTGAGTACCAGTGGTGTGAGGTCGGTTCGTCGGGTTCCAGCGACAGCGCAAAGAAAAAATCGGATTCCGCATCGGTCCAGTTCCAGCGATTCACATTGATTTCCGCAAGCACCGAATGCGCTTCGCCAAGACTCGCGTTGATCGATAACGCCTGTTGTGCAGAATTCTTTGCCATGGCAAACGCTTCTTCCGTATCCGTTTCGGTATACACGGGCAGTAATACGTAAGCCGCTGCAAGCCCCGACATGGCGCGCGCATAGCCCGGGTCGCGACCCAGCGCTTTCTGAAACAGGTCGATGCTGCTTCTGATGCCCTGCTCACCGCGTTGCTTCCAGAAATGCCGGCCCTTCAGATACGCGTCATACGCTTCGAAATCCCCGCTCGGCGGTTTGTTTACATTGGCAACAGCGGTCTCTTCGCCTGCGGGTGTGACCAGCTGCAATTTCAATGCCTCGAGGATCTGCTTCGCAATTGCATCCTGAACTTCAAATACGTTTTCCAAAGTCTGGTCATAGGTTGCGGACCAAAGATGAAACCCGGTGCGGGCGTTTATCAGCTGAGCTGTAATGCGAACCTGGTTTTCACCGGCCCATCGCACACTGCCTTCGAGCACGGTTGCGACACCAAGCTGATCCGCGACTTGGCGTATATCGACTTGCTCACCTTTGAACGCGAATGAAGAAGTGCGTGCGGCGACCTTCAGACCCGGTATGTTGACCAGAAGATTAAGTATTTCCTCTGCCATGCCATCCGAAAAATAGTCGTTTTTCGGATCCTGGCTGAGATTCGCGAATGGCAACACCGCAATCGATGTCAGATCATCTTCCGGCCCGCCACCAAAGCTGCCGCGAACATAAAAATGGTATAGCGATACCGACAAAACGGCCGTGCCAACAATCAGGACACCGACCAAAACGACACGACCCGCACCGGTGCCCGGTGTGGACGAGCTGGATTCAGTGCGGGTAACGCCACCCGGGCCAATGTCGAATATCCAGGCGAGGATCATCGCGACCGGGAAGCCAAGAATCAGGAGAACAACAACAACCGTAATGACATATTCCGGCACAAAGAGTGCCGGCAGCACGGTAGCGCTTACCTCGGTTATAACCCATGAAGCCACGCCATATAGCGCGGCGACACGAAGGACCCGACGGCGTCGAAGTTCGGCGAATAATGACACTGCAGTTTCATCACCAGAGAATCAGTCTCTGCAAAGTGTAACACCGCCGTTAAGGGTTTTGATCCTGATGCGACTGCTGGAGTCGCCCTCGGTGAAGCGTAACTCCCGGCCTGGCGCATATTTGCTGGTTCGCTGTGGTTCCGGGCCAAAACAATTATCGATATCGCCATTGAAAGTCACTACATCGAAGCTGGCGTTGATATCGCCACTCAGGACAATCTCGACCTCGCCATTGATGGTTTCAGCATCGAGACGGCTGTCGGGCCGGAGAGATGTATACAACGACATATCTCCACTTGTGGATCGCATGCGCAGTCTTGTCACATTATCCAAAACCAGATCAACGTCACCGCTCACGGTCTGGGCTTCGACTTCACCGCGGACATCTCTTATTTCCGCATCGCCGCTGACGGTGCGAACCGTCACAAGCGCTGCTTCGTTACGGCCGACCACCACGATATCGCCACTGACAGATTTTGCCTCGAC
>CBDUSC010000042.1:0-9853 GCA_965369735.1 uncultured bacterium | reverse complement strand
ACTTGCACGTGGAGAATCCGACAGTGCTGGGCGGCTACCAGGCCTATCCCATAGAACAGGCCAGGGATGTGATGCGCTTTCATGCAGATTTTATGGCGACGGCACCGCGCGAATTGTATTCCGGCTCGATGTTGAGTTACTCACCTGATGGCAACACCGTCGGTTTTGATATTTGCTACTGCGGTGATTTGAAAAAGGGCGAAAAAGCCATCGCGCCGTTGAAAAACCATGGCAAACCGGTGATCAGCGAAATTGTGCCGGTTCCTTACACGGTGTTGCAAGTATCCGGCGACGCAGGTTCAGAGCACGGCGTAAAAGACTACCTGAAATCGGGTTTTACGACCGAAGTGACCGATGAACTGATCACGGATCTAATCGAATATAACCCGCGTAAGGAATTCATGTTTATGTACATCATGCCGACCGGTGGTGCGATCCACGATATGAAGGTGACGGATACAGCGTTTCCAGTACGCGACGCGGTTGGCAACATACTGATTGGTGGTACCTGGCAAGACGCATCGCAAAATGATGCCAACATTGCGACGGTGCGCAAATACTGGAGTCATATTCAAGAACACACCCGCGGGTTTTACGTTAACCTGAACGAGGAGAATGAGAAAAAGACCCGATCCAACTATGGGCCAAACCTGGATCGTCTTGTGACTCTAAAGAACAATTATGACCCGAACAATCTGTTCCGTTTGAACTCAAACATAAAACCGTCTGCTTGAAAAAAGGTATGTGCTGATGACCGGTTTGTACAACAACATGCTAGAGCTGATCGGCAATACGCCGATCGTAAAAATCAACCACCTCGCACCCGATGGCATCAATATTTATGCCAAGCTCGAGGCGTTCAACCCGATGGGATCGGTCAAGGACCGGCTTGCGCTGGGCGTTATCGAAGATGGGGAAAAATCGGGTGAGTTGAAACCGGGTCAAACCATTATCGAAGCCACCAGCGGCAATACGGGTATCGGTCTGGCCCTGGTATGCGCGGTGAAAGGATATCCGCTGGTTTGCGTGATGGCGGAGAACTTCAGCTTTGAGCGCCGCAGAATCCTGCGCTTCCTGGGCGCAAAGATCGTGATCACACCGGCGATTTTCAAAGGAACCGGTATGGCGGACAAGGCTAAAGAGCTGGCGGACAAACACGGCTGGTTTTTGACCCGCCAGTTCGAAAACCAGTCAAACGCGGATATGCATTACCGGACAACCGGGCCGGAAATCGATGCCGCCTTTGAAGGGATGAAGCTGGATTACTGGGTCACCGGTTTTGGTACCGGTGGAACGCTGCGCGGCGTTGCACAATATTTCACCGAGCATCGGCCGGATACGAAAATCGTGGTCTGCGAGCCGGAGAATTCACCGGTATTCGCCAGTGGTGTCGAAACCAAACGAGCGCCGGATGGCTCGCCGCTGGACAGCCACCAGTCGTTTCGTACACATTTGATACAGGGCTGGGCACCGGACTTTATTCCAAAACTGACCGAGGATGCTCGCAGCCATGTTGATGAAATCGTGGGGATCAACAGCGGCGAAGCCATTCGGCTCAGCCAGGAACTTGCGCAAAAGGAGGGCATATTCACCGGAATATCAGCAGGCGCTACATTTTCAGGTGCACTGAAGGTGGCTGAGTATGCGCCAAAGGGCAGCAATATCCTGTGTATGCTGCCGGATACCGGCGAGCGTTATTTGTCGACCGCGTTATTCCAGGAAGTGCCGGTGGATATGACCGATGAGGAAGTCGAGCTTTCAGAATCCACGCCGAATTATCGCTTTGACAGCCCACCACCGCCACCACCACCGGATGAGCTACAGCCGCCGTTGACACCTGAAGCGCGAAAGTTTGTAGCGGACGCTATCAACGAAGCTGGCGATCCCGTTGTCATGTTTGCCTTCGAGTGGTGCGAATTTTGCTGGTCGGTGCGGCGCATGTTTGCGGAAGTCGGGATCGAGTACAAGCCGATAACCATCGACAAGCCGGAGTTTCATGTGAACGACTGGGGCGGCCAGGTGAGAATTGCATTGCGCGAGCGAACCGGCGCCAACACATTCCCGCAGGTGTTTATCGGGGATGAATTCGTCGGCGGCTGTACCGAGGTTTTCGATGCTTGGGATAGCGGTGAGCTGCAAAAATTATTGACCAGCAATGGTGTCAGCTATGACGCGGACAAGCATATAGACACAAAAACCTACTCGCCCAAATGGGTGCACCCAAGATAAGGTTTTTTGCAATGGCCGCGAGCGCGGCGGGGCGCTACATGGAGCTGACGGAGCCGAGTCCTACCAATGAGTATGTGACCATGAAAGACTCGACCCCGCGCCCCCCTTACAACGGAACCCGAAAACGGTTTCCGTAATGTCCGGACCGATTTGCTCCCGTGCGTCGATCCAGACGATTAATAATATAGTTGAGTGAAAAAGGTTTTGCCTCATTTTGGAGGCAGGTACGGCCAAAAAAATTCAATTTTTTTTTTCAGGGGCCGATTTTTTGAATTTTCGGGGTCGTCAGGCCGGGAACGGCAACCAATTTGGATTGTTGGTCAGGATTCAGCGGCGCCGCTTGTTTGTGCTACCACTGCCGCCAAAATCATATCCCCAGCCCAGGAAAAAACGCCAGTCATAGCCGTTTTCGACCAGCGGGCTGTTGAGAATATCTTTGTCGTAGAAATAATACTTGGCGCCCATGGTCAAAGATGAGCGTGGTGTGACGGACCAGATACCGGTCAGGCCAAGACTCCAGTTGCTGGTGCTATCGACCTGATAGCTGGACAGCCCGCCGATTGCCTCTGCATCACGAACGCCAAAATAGTAATCCGAGCGCTTGTCGTTCCAGTAGGTATAGGCGACATCCGGTGCCACGACCCAGTTACCCAGGTAGACCGGTGTGCGAATTGCAGCCTCGAGTTCGTAGCCGTCGTGAGTGTCTTCGAGATCATGGCGGGCCGCGAGACTAAAATCGGCAAAAAACTGCTCATAGGAAACCTTGAAGCCGCCTTCCATAGACGCGTCGCGTCTCTCCATTGACTGCAGCCGGCTGGCATCATCGGTGGAAAAACCGCGAAAGCCCGGCGCTGCCAGTGCGCTCAGTGACCAGCGTCTGTTTCCAAGGACCCGATACTGGAGATTGGTTCTTTGTGACAACAGACCGGTATCGCGCGTGCCGTTGATCGAATGAGATAAATTCAGCGGATCAATGGCCTGCTTCAATGCGGAGTAGGAATATTGAGAGTGGGCGAGATTCATCCCGGATCCGAACCCCTGCCAGCGGTGCCAGCCCCATTCATTTCCGGTTTCCGTGCTGTCGCCATCCCCGGCGACCCATCCCTCGGGATCCAGCTCCAATGCGCCGGCGGTACCGGCCAGAACCAGAAAACTTGCACACAGAATAGAGGTGATTCGCATCATCGTCACTCTTATTAGCCACCCCACCCCTTGGACCGATTCTAGCAAGCCTGAGCATTCAATGCTTGTGGAATTTACGCTGCTATGCAGCGTGTTTCTCGTCTGTGAATGGCAAATCGTATATGGTCTGCATACCGAAGAGTGGTGTTTTTGAGCGAGTCTTTGTGAAACCAGGGGAATCATTATGAATTTTTTGAACAGTCTCGGACCGTACGCACACTGGGGGTTGAGGTTGTCACTGGCCGCGACATTTATATATCACGGCTGGGGCAAGGTTCCGCCCACCGGGTTTGCTGAAAGTTTTGGTTTGCCAATTGCGGTTGCCGGGCTTGTCATGCTGGCTGAAATAGGCGGCGGTCTTGCGCTGATTGCCGGGGCTTTCACCAGGGATATCGTGACCCGGTTTGGCGGCTTCTGTGTTGTCATTATCAATATTGGCGCGATTTACATGATGCACTTCGCAAACGGGTTCAATGTCATGAACAAAGGCTACGAATTCAATCTTTTGATGCTCGTGGTTGGGCTGTATTTTCTGACCCGCGGCAACGATGTCTGATTTTTGCGCCGCCTGTTATTGTTGATCACGCTTGTGGCGCTGGCCGGGGTCCGGCCGGCGCCATATTTTGAGGTCATCAAGCCGGATCAGACCGGTGACATCGATGCCATGATGGATCTCGCCGTCGAAATCGGCTCTATCAATGTCTATTTTGCTGTGATGCCGGAGACGGAGTGGACCGGATCCAAAGAGCAACGCGAGCACAATGTGACCACGATCACCGGCGTGATAATGGACATCGGCCGCGACATCATTGCCTATGTGTCCTACGAGAACACCGAGCACCCGGGTGTTTTTGCCGTCGTCACAGCCGATGGTCTCGAGGCGCTGTTTGATGATGAGCGCGTCAAAATCATGATCTATGGCACCCTGGTGCCAGCGGCGGACGGCACGGGCGTCGAATGGGTGCATCAGTTGCGATGATGCGCAGCGACCAGGAGTGATCTGTGATCCGGCTCGAACACATTTGTAAGAGCTACGACGGCGGCAAGTCATACGCGGTCAATGATGTGAGCCTTGAGGTTGCGCCGGGTTCACTGCTGGCCATGCTCGGTCAGTCGGGCAGTGGCAAGACGACCACCCTGAAGATGATCAACCAGCTCATCAAGCTGGGTTCGGGTCGCATTCTGATCGACAACAAAGACATCTCCACGATTGACCCGGTGGAGTTGCGCCGCAAAACCGGATACGTATTCCAGGGCATTGGCTTGTTCCCGCATCGCACGGTGAGCGAGAACATCGCGACAGTGCCCGGTTTGCTGGGCTGGTCAAAAATCGATATTGCTGAGCGCGTCGATGAACTGTTGGAACTGGTTGGTCTTGATCCAGGCGAATACGCAGCGCGATACCCGCATGAGTTGTCGGGTGGGCAACAGCAAAGGGTAGGTGTGGCCCGCGCGCTGGCGGCAAGGCCTGCCGTGTTGCTGATGGATGAGCCCTTTGGCGCGCTGGACCCATTGACCCGCGCTGAAATGCAGGAGCAATTCAATAGTCTGCGGCGCAGCCTGAAGCTCACCGCGGTCATGGTCACCCATGACATGATGGAGGCGCTGTTGCTTGCAGATTACATCGCGGTCATGAAAGAAGGCCGCGTTGTGGGTTACGGAACGCCATCTGAACTCCTGAAAAATCCACCGCATGCCTACGTACGCGCTTTGCTGACTATGCCAAAACGCCAGGCAGAACAGGTGGAGCGTATTGCGAGCTCAGAATCGTGAGCCCGGTACTGTCTGAGCAGCTCGCCTTGTTGCCTGAGTACCTGAGCCGGCATTTATTGCTAACGGTCACTGCCTTGTTCATTGGAATTGGCATCAGCTTTCCATTGGCATTGGTGATTACCCGCGCAAAGGTTTTGCGCGCACCCATACTTGCCTTTGCCAGCGCGATCCAGACTATACCCAGCCTGGCCCTGCTTGCATTGATGGTACCGCTGCTGCGCGAGATCGGGTTCCTGCCCGCTGCGATCGCGTTGATTCTGTATAGCATGCTGCCGGTTTTGAGAAACACGGTCACCGGTATCGAGGAAGTGGACAAAAACCTGACAGAAGCGGGTCGCGCGCTGGGCATGACCGATACGCAGCTCTTGTTCAAAGTGCAAATTCCGCTTGCCATGCCGGTCATTATCGCGGGTATCAGAACCGCGACGGTTTGGGTCGTCGGCATTGCGACCTTGTCTACACCGGTTGGCGCGACCAGTCTTGGTAACTACATTTTCAGCGGGTTGCAGACCCAGAATTACACTGCTGTTCTGGTTGGATGTGTTGCGGCCGCCACGCTCGCACTGGTTCTTGACGGGCTGATACGCCTGATGGAGCGTGCCAGCGCCAGGCGTAACCGAAAAGCTTTTCTGGGTGCACTGGTTGTATTGATACTGGTTGTAGGCATTGGTTTGGCACCCGTTTTTTCATCGGGCAACACTCGCGAAAACAATGTACTGATCGGGGCTAAAACATTTACCGAGCAATACATACTCGCCCGGCTCATATCAGACCAACTCGATCGGGCGGGTATTGCGACACGCACTTTGGATAGCCTGGGATCGACAGTGGTGTTTGATGCGCTGGTATCCGGTCGTATCGATGTCTATGTCGATTACACAGGCACGATCTGGGCAAATCACATGAAGCGCGGCGACAACCCCGGTCGCGATGAAGTATTTGCACAGGTGTCGCAATGGCTGGATCGTGAACACGGCGTCAAACATGTCATTCGCCTTGGCTTTGAAAACGCCTATGCGCTGGCCATGCGGCGGGATTTGTCAGAATCCATGAATATAGCCACGATCCCGGATCTCAAAGTGCACGCTGCAGGCATGGTGATCGGCGGTGATTACGAATTTTTTGCGCGGCCCGAGTGGAGAGCTCTGGAAAGCGCATACAACTTGTCGTTTGCAAGACAAATCAGTATGGATGCAACCTTGATGTACCCGGCTGTACGCGACGACGAGGTGCAGGTGATATCGGCGTTTTCAACCGATGGCCGGATCCCGGCATTTGATTTGAAGGTTTTGAGTGACCCGCAGCAGGTGATACCGCCATACGATGCGATTATTCTTCTGGCAGGGGATCGCGCTGCCGGTTTAGCGGCAATACTGGCTGGCCTGGATGGCGCGATCAGCAATGACGCTATGCGCCGTGCCAACATGCGGATCGATGTCGATGGCGACAGTATTCAGGATGCCGCCCGGGCCCTGGGTATCGCCGACTAAAAATCGCTGTCGATTTTCAATAAGGTATGCAGCAAAACCTTTGCGCCGTTTGCCATGTCTTTCGGGCGGGTGAATTCATTCGGCGAATGGCTGATGCCATCGACGCTGGGTACAAAAATCATCCCGGTCGGGGTGATCTTTGCCATGTCCTGTGCATCATGACCTGCGCCGCTGGGCATGGACATGTGCGACAAACCCAGATTTTCTGCAACGCCAGCAATGATTTTTCGCATGCGTTTATCGGTGGGTGCGGGAATGGCCGCAACATCCAGCGCTGCAAAAGATATCTCCGTGCTGGTTTCCGTTGCGATTTTTTTGCTTTCCGCAACAATGCGTTCGTATAGCATTTTGATTTTGTCTGCTGACAAATCCCGAATCTCAAGGCTCATGACGACTTTGCCGGGTATGACGTTTGGCGCACCCGGTTCGGCCCGGATACGGCCAACGGTACCCACCTGGCGACCCGGTACCGATGTCACGACCTGGTTGACTGTCAGTGTCAGTTCTGCGGCGGCGAGCATCGCATCGCGGCGTTTGTTCATCGGTGTAGTGCCCGCGTGATTGGCAAACCCGATTATGGTGATATCCCACCAGTTGATGCCGACAATGCCTTCCACGACCCCGATATCGACGTTTTCGTCATACAAAAACGCACCTTGTTCTATATGCAGCTCGACAAATGCTGTGATGTCATCGGGTTCGCGCGCAATTTCAGCGAGTTTTGACGGGTCACCACCAAGATCGCGAAGACCATCGCGAATGGTTTTGCCGCTGTGACTGACGATATTCAGCGCCTCATCACTCAGTTCTCCGATCAGGGCGCGGCTGCCGACCAGACCGCCTTCCTCATCGGTAAACACGATGACCTCCAGCGGGTGGCGCAGTGTGTGTTTGCTTTCCTGCAGTACCTTGGCAACCTCGATTGCGCCGATGACCCCAACATCACCGTCATAGTTACCACCGCCGGGTACGGAATCGATATGCGATCCAATCATGATGGGCGCAAGGGAGTCATCGCTGCCCGCACGCTTTCCAATAATGTTGCCGGCAGCATCGGTCATGACCTCAAGTCCTGCGTCGCGCATCAGGCCGCGGATGTATTCACGCCCTGCGATGTCAGCATCGCTGTAGGCGATCCTGTCGACACCGCCATCCGCGTTGGCCCCGAAACGGGACAATTCTTTGATGCGTTGTTCAATGCGATCCTGACCGACATCAGTCGGTAGCGTCTGGCCGTTAGCGAGACCGCATGTCGCCAGCCATACAATCGACAGCCATGCAAACGCCAGCCATGCATTGGGCATCAAATTTCTGTTAGTCCGCATAATCGAACCTCCGGTATCGTTCTTTATTGTAGCGGCTGCGGGTAACATTGACGTCAGCCAATGCTGAACACATCAGGATACCGGATATGCCCTGGCAAGCTTTGATCGAAATGGTTGCAGCTGCGAATGCCATCATGCTGGCCGCCACGCTGGTATTGAGCCCACGGTTGCATCGTACTCGCGCACGAACCCGGTTGGCCGGGTTTTTGTTCTGTATCGGCTGGCTGCTCACGACTTTCATGCTGGTCGATCAGCGTTGGCTGGCGGTCACCCGGCCGTTGCAATTGATCGACGATACGCTGGCATTACTATTATCCGCGCTGTTTCTGGATTATGTGTCCGGCGCGCTCGGGCGCGGGGCTGTGCGAATCTGGGTGTACGCGCCGACAGCGGTATTTTTTGTTGCCGGTGCGATAGGCGGCGGAATAGTGCTCGATACCGTTCATATCGGGCATATCATTATTGTCCAGTTTGTCTATACCTGCGCGGCGACTTTCATATTTTTGCGTGCGCAGAAAATGCTGGCCAGGCAGCCGCGTCACCTTATATATCTGTTGGGTGGCATATGGTTGCTGCACATTGCGCAGTTCACACGATTGATGTGGCCATCTGTTGGCTGGATCTTTGACATGGTGCCGCTGGTGGGTGCCGCATTTATCCTGGTGCTCACTTTTCTCGTTCTTACCGATTCACGCGCCCTGAAAATCTACACACAAACGGTGCCCGGTGCAGTGAACGACAGTACGTTGTCGCTAGGTGATCTGGATGAACTCATGAGATCGGAAAAGCCATTCCTGGATCCTGCGCTAAGACTTGATTCCCTGGCTCTGGCCCTGGGGGTCTCGGGGCGTCAATTATCGGGGCTGATCAACCGGGCATCGGGCGGCAATTTTTATGATTTCGTCAATCGTCATCGAGTCGAGGAAGCCCGGAATCTCCTGTGTAGTCCGCGGGAAGCCCGGACATCGATAGAAGCAATCGGCCTGCTGGTGGGGTTTCGGGCACGATCCACCTTTTATGAATCCTTTCGCAAGCAGACTGGCCAGACACCGGCGGAGTACCGTCGCGCCCGGCAATCCTGATTTCTTGTCCGGCAACGCGCAGCCGGACAGCTTTCTCGTTGTATCTCATTTCACTGGTGCTGAAACTGGTGTCACGGGGCTATTCCCGGTATTTCAGCTTTGGAGATATACGATGATGATTCAAATTTTTCGCGCACTTGCCAGTATTGTCTGGTGCCTGGTTGCCGTATCAGTGCATGCGAGCGAGTACGGTGAGATCAGGATCGCCGATGCAAAAACGCTGGTTGACGAAGCGCTCGCTGCGGACAAGGCGCCTGGGATCCAGGTGGCTGTCATGAAAGACGGAAAGCTAGTATTCAGTTATGCCTCTGGCCATGCGGATCTGGAGCAAGACGTTGCGCTGAGTACCCGGACCCGGATGCGTACCGGAAGCTTGTCCAAGCTGTTTACCAGCACCCTGGTTGCCCGATTGATCCAGGACGGGCGCATGAGTATGGATACCGATATCCGCGAGTACGTGCCCGAGTTCCCGGACAAGGGAGCAACCATCACTGCGCGACAGATAGCCAGCCATACATCCGGTATACGCCACTATGATTTCTCGAACATGACAGAAGCGAACAATATGCGCTTCTACGAATCGCTGGCCGATGCACTGGTGGTTTTCGCCAATGATCCGTTGCTCAACGCACCGGGTGACGAATTTCATTACAGCAGTTTCGCAGTCAATTTATTGGGTGTTGCCGCCGAACGCGCTACAGAAGCCTCCTTTGCAGAAGCGCTTGCGCGTGACGTGCTGATGCCGCTGGATCTCGAGAACCCAATGCCGGAT
>CBDUSC010000041.1:0-9977 GCA_965369735.1 uncultured bacterium | reverse complement strand
ATACATGTTCTTTTGACTGTGCGGAGGTCGTGGATGCCTTCCTGCCCAACTCCCCACGCATGGAATTGATCTGCTTTTGGACCTGTGCGGTTCTGCCAGCCAGCTCCCGCGTGAAGTCCAGATCGGTTTCCCGGTATTGTGGACCCTGGGACCAGCCCGAATTTGCCGATATCGCCAATAGAAAAATAGTAATCCCGAATACTCGATTTAACATATTCATGGCCCGCGCGTGATCCGTGAAGCATCCATATTGTAGAAGATTTCGATATAAGCTGAACAAAAATATGGCTGTGAAAAGTAAACCGACTTCGCCTGGTGCGCACTAACCCGTTTGCACGATATTGCACAACCATATTTTTGACTGTGCCGTTTTCTACTGCCTGTCGACCATCTTGTGGCTGGCTTCGGAACCGTAATCCATCCCGTATACCAGTTTTATCTGCTTGATCTTGCCTAGCGTGGAATCACCAAACGGTTGCTTGCCCTCGAAGGTATGCAAAACGATTCCTTCCAGAAGATCGCCAAGGGACATATCGAGATACTCCGCCAGAGCCTTCAGGGTTTTTAGCAATCGCTTTTCCATGCGAACACCTGTTTGAATACGTTCAACTACAAATTTGTCTTTGCTCATGGCGGCATACCACTCCAGGTTCTGTTATATTGGTACTTTGGTAAATAGTTTAGCATTCTTTGTCATTTGGCGGGATTCAGTCGCTCCAGCCCATGAAAAAACATGAAGAAAAATATGAGCACGGTCGGTTTTTTGTACGGCCGGATATTGACAGCCACGACGCTGTTCAGCAGTTCATAAAGAAATGCCGGTTTCTGGACACCAATGCATTTGAATCCGTCCATGTTACCAATCGTCGAAACAAGCTGTTCAGGGTGAATCTGAATGGATATCCCAGGCCATTGATGCTGAAAATCAACTGGATTAACCCAAAGCTTTCGTTCCGTCGTCGCGCCGCACTTTACGCAAACAACCGCTTCAAGAATTACCCGCGACGTGGGTTGGCCGGCGCGATGGCCCTTGAAAAGGCTGCTGTTCCGGGAATATGGGCTGTGGCGTATTGGAATTACAAACCGCGCACGATGCAGGAGTGCGGTTACTTTCTTTACGAGGAAGTCGATGCCGAATGCAGTATTGCCGAGTACCAGTTGTTTGCCAGGCGTGACGCAAACAGCAGACAACAGCAGGTTTTCAATGTCCTGGTAAAAAAGACAGCCGAGCTGGTTCACCAATTGCACGAATCCTGCCTGAGACATGGGTCAATTGAGCTGGGAAATTTTCTTGTCAATTTCGCGTGTGGCATGGATGCAGTCGACGCCAGTGCCGCGTCCGGCGCACGTTTGTATTTGATAGACACCGACCGTATTACTCACTCCAGGGTCAGAAATTCTACGATAAAGAGAATATTCGATGTTCGTGATCTGTGCCGTATCAGTTTCGATCGTCAGGGGCGCGAATACCTGCTGCGCAGTTATCTGAAAGATGACTACAGCGATTTTTGGCAACGGGTTTTGGAGACCTGGTATACGTGGCACGTTGGCGCAAAGCGCGAACACCGGGAAACCCGTCCCGATCTCGCCCAGCCGCGGCCATAATCAACCATATGTTCCGCTCAAAAAACGCTTTGGCACAAGGCTAGAACTCGTATTCCAGAACTGTCCTGACAGTTTCATCGGCGCTGTCGGAATCCAGCCCAAAAGCCACACCGAGTTCCCATTTCAATTTGCGGCCAGCCGAAAATCGTCGAATTCCCATGATCGCAGGTCCAAACGCCTTGGTATCTTCCGCAAGAAATAACTCGAGTGCAGGCTCAAATGCTGCGGCGTGACGATACTTTGCCTGTGCGCGAAGTACTGTCTCAAATTCATTATCAATTCCGCCACCCCACTCATACACGCCCAGCAGATTGGCACTTCCGGTCCAGCGTCCGAACTCTTTTGCCACAAGCACACCAACGGATGCTTCCCAGACGTTTTCTGATGTCTCGCGTTCAATCTCGAACAAGATTCCCCAGTCAGCCGCGTACTCACCCTGCTCCGTCAGCTGCCACTTGGCCTCAATCTCATAGGCATCGATGGAAAAACTACCGCCAGACTCTTTTTCACCAATGGCATAGCCTTCAATCCACCAACGTTCTGAAACAGATTTGCCAAATGCAAAAAAATGCTTTTGCTGATCTGGCTCCGAATCATCGGCAGCATATATGCCACGCCACTCGATTTCCTTTTCCAGCGGTTGGACATAGGGATCATAGATCTTGTCAACAACCAGACCATCTGCGATCACAACGGGCACACATAACAGCTGTGCCCAGACAACCGTTGTCGCTATTGCAACTCCGCGCCAGAAAATTTTCCTGTTCATGCAGATACTATTCCCTGGTCCCCAGACAGACGACTTGCCCCGATAGCGGCCGCACTCGTGATCAACAAGCAAGCCAGGTATACCGTCACTTCAATGATTGATGGTGTTGCTTCATAACCGATCAGTGCGTACAACAATTGCCCGACGACGGACCCTTCAGGAATAATCGCAGACGAATCCCAGATGAATCCGGAAATGGATATCCAATCGGCCTGAATCAAAAGTTGAGTCGCCTGCGCACACATGCCAGCACCGACAAAACACAGCAGGAAAACTATGGCCAGAACAGAGCGACGTGGTGGCTGTGACAACAATAGAAAATAAAACAGGACACCGACGCTTATCCCAATTGCTGCACCGATCGTCGAGCCAACCAATACGTTCGCGAGCATCTGCTCTGACTGAAAAAACCCAGACATATAAATGAGAATTTCCGAGCCCTCCCGCGTAATTGAGAGTGCGGCGCACGCGGTCATCAGCCAGGCCAGCGAAACGTTGTCTCGACTACCAACACGATACTGCCGTACAAAAAGAAAAACTGACAAAACAAGAAGCGGGTAGACCAAAAATTGCAAAAACGCATTGACTACTTCCTGGCCTACACCTTCAAACCATTCGGAGACGGCGTTAATGTACACGCCGTACACAGAGGCCCCAATCAAACCAAACCCGATCGCGCTGCGCATCCAACGCAAACTCAGCTCCAGCATACTGGATATAACCATGAACAAGCTGAGCAGCAAAACTGCCTCAAGCACCTCGCGCAATACAATGATGACGCTAGTCAGAAGCATTCCCGATATCCTCCGCCACAACCTTGCCCTGTGCAGTATTAGGGTTGAACTCACCAAAAAACGGGTATTCGCCAGGCGGCAAGGGTCCAATAAATACAATTGCCTTACGACCACCCATTATGATTTTTTCCCGGTTCAGTTCGTAACTTTCAAATTCTTCGGGCGTGGCATCGCGATTGTAAACAATCAATTTGACCTTGGTGTTTGCCGGAATTGTCAAGGTGCTCGGATAAAACAAGTGGTCGCGAATTTCAATTTCAAATACGGGCGTTGCGGCATATACCGGAGAAATGACCAACACCAATGCAAAAAAGTAATTCCGGCAATATCCCCGTTGCCTTTTTTCCTGGATCATGTCCGGGATTCCTGTATTAGTTTTTTTGATCGTTTGTCGCGCGGAAAAATGACGCTCGCAGTAAGCCCGCGATCTGGCTTATTGTTTGTCAACACAAGTCGCGCGTGATGCAAATCCGCAATGTTTTTCGCGATCGAAAGCCCGAGACCGCACCCCTCTTCCGAGCTTGCATGTCGATCGCCGCCCGCCCGGTAGAACCGATCGAGTACCCTTTCGAGATCCGAGTCTGGAATTCCAGGACCGGTATCGCTGACACGACAAAACACCTCATCGCCATCACTACCAATACTCACCGTAATTTTCTCACCACCAGGAGAATAACGGATCGCGTTGCCCACGAGGTTTCCCAGGAGAATACCCAAAGCTTTTGCTTCGCCTGTGACCAGCTGGGATGAGCCATTCATTTCAATGGTCTGATTCTTTTTTTCGACCTCTTCATACAAGTCGGCGATGACATTTTGCGCCACGCTGTACAGATCCACATCGCTCATTTGTGCCTGGAAATTTTCTGGTGACATGCGATATAACTGCAGAATCTGCTCGATGAGATGCTCCAATCGATCCAGATCGTTTTCCAGATTCACAAATTCTTCAGATTGTCCCTTCATTTCGGGTTTCAAGTTGTATACATGAATCTTGAGCGCGCTTAGTGGCGTTCTTAGTTCATGTGCTGCGTCTGCGGCAAAACTTCTTTCCCTCTGAACTGCTGCAGATAATCGAATCAATAGCCCATTGACTGCGTCAACAACGGGAACCAGCTCATTCGGTGGATTCTTGATTTTCAAGCGCGACAAATCATCGGCACGTTTGTTCGCAAGCTCGCCAGCCAGGTTGCGTACCAGCGCCAACCCGGAACCCACCACCAGCCAAACGATGACAGCGATCACTGGCAAAACAAAAACTACTGGTAAAACTGATTTGAGGACTATGCCATCCGCAACCTGAAAGCGTGTATCGAGTCGCTCCGCAACCAGGGTCCAATGGCTTACCGTGGTATCGAACCGGGCCAATACACGCCAACGAAATTCTTTGAAGTTTGTTTCGCTATAACCGGCTGCAAATGGTGCAATGGGAAATTCGGGTGCATTGGATGACCGCTGGACCAACAAACCCGACTGGTCCCATATTTGAAACACAAGCTGATCCGAGGAGGCTGTAGCTATCGTTTGATTCGATTGCTGCATACTTTGAATGATGGCTGCCGTGTCTGCCAGCTGTGTATCCAGAAGCTCCAGTGTTTGACCCAGGCTTGATCGATAACCATGCAATGCCGCAAGAAACACACCCAATGTGATCGTTGCCAGCAATGCGACCATCAGATATAGACGTATCGACTTCACTGCTTGCTTATTGTGTAGCCGACGCCACGCACGGTTTTGATGAATTTGCTACCAAGCTTTTTACGCAAATGATGTATATGCACCTCAATCGCATTACTCGATACCTCCTCGCCCCACGAATACAGATGAGTCTCAAGATACTCACGTGTCTGGACTTTACCTGCATTTGCCATCAGGGACTTGAGCACCGCGTACTCGCGGCGTGGCACTTCAATGGGAGAATCGTCTTTGAACACTTGCTGGCGAAGCGTATCCAGACTCACATTTCCAATGCAAATCACACTGTTTTGAGTCGTGCCAAGACGGCGCTCAATGACTCGCAGACGTGCAACCAGCTCCGGTATGTCAAATGGCTTCGGCAAATAGTCGTCAGCGCCCTCATCAAGCCCGGTTACCCGCGCATCGACACTGGATCGTGCGGTCAAAATCAATACAGGGATTCCGCAACCTTTCGAACGCATTTTTTTTAATACGGCCAGACCATCCATGTCGGGCAGACCAAGGTCAAGCACCATCATGTCAGGTGGGTCTGCATCGATGACATGTAACGCATCTCGCCCGTTCTCAACATGATTTATGGCAAAGCCCTCCTTGCGGAGGGCCTTGCACACGCCATTGGCGATCGACCTATCATCTTCGACGAGGAGTATCTGCATTTGATCTCCGCGTTGTGTTGGAATGTTGCTAGTTTAGCTTCTCACGAACCGCGTCGAGTGCCAAGCTTATCTCCCGCTGTCGACCAACGTCCGCCAGCGGACGATCCGGCCGTGGAGAAGCATTCTGTGCTTTTATGAAATATTGCTCGGCCTCCGCATACTGTTTTTTGTGTTGCAGAAAACCCGCATAAAAATAATTGCTGTCGATACCATCCGGATCAATTTCAATCGCTCGTTTCAACAGCTTCTCGGCCTTCTTTTTGCTACCGAACCCAACTGGCCAGCCGGGCACCTTGTAATACAACGTCCCCAGGCTGGTGTAGGCAGATCCATTCATCGCGGTATCGTCGATGGTCATTGCAGTTTCAAGACTCTTGCGCGAACCCTTGGCCAGAGACAGCGCACCAAGCCCGCCTTTTACACCCGCATAGGTTGACTTGACAATGCCATTCCAAATCCAGAGATCAGCCGATTCGGGTGTCTCCATGGTCGCTGTATCAGCTTGTTCAATCAGGATTTCAAACGCCTTTGTCTGCTCATCACCTTTGAGTTCGTAGTTTGCGACAGCCCAGTCGTGCTGAATATCGCTGACACTCACTGTCGCAAAGGCGCTTCCGGAATTCAACACCATCAGGATCAATGTCGAAATACCAATCGCAATTACTCTATTCATTGTATTCTCCGTCAAAAATCACTGGCTACTTGCGAAATGCCTGATTTTGGATAACTGTTTTTTCAGGTTGTTGTCCACCATGTTTGGCAATAACGCATTTACCCGTACAAAAAACTTTTCCGGCCATCCCATGTAATGCTCTACCTGGTCGGACTTTTGAATTACGTCAACGACGCGCCTGGCTACAACCGTCGGGCTGTCCATCGTATTACCGAGCGCTTCGTTCATGGCGACCACGTTTGTTGCATTGAACCCGGTGCGGGTTGACCGGGGTGCGATATAAGACACACCGATTGATGTATCGGCCAGTTCCCGACGCAGCGCTTCTGAAAATCCACGCAGACCAAATTTACTCGCGCAATAAGTTGTAAAGCCCGGATAACCGATGCTTCCATATGTTGAACCGATATTGACTATCTGAGCCGCCGGCCGCGATTTCAGATGTGGTACCAGGCTTTGGCAAAGCAAAATGGGGCTTACCAGGTTTATCGTAATGACTTCCTCAATCCGGCTTTGTGTTTGCTTTTCCAAAAACTGGAATTCACCAATGCCCGCATTATTGATCAACAAATCGATACCACCGTCAATGCTTTCGCACCGCTCGACCAGTCGATTCCTGTCGTCCGCTACAGTCAAATCTGTAGCGATGAATTCATGTTGATTTCCCTGCAATGAGCTGCACAAGGCCTCCAGGCGTTCGGCCGACCGGGACACCAGGAGCAGTCGAGAGCCTTGGTTGTCCAGTGCTTGTGCAATTGCCTGACCAATACCGCCAGTAGCGCCGGTCAGCAGGACTCTGATATTTTTCAAATACATTTGTCCGTACCTCAGGCGACCAGTTCCAGGGCCTGCTCTGGCTCAATACTCTTGAATACGCCTGCATACAGCCGATAAAAGTTTCGCGCACAACGAATGATCATTTGTTGCTCACGCTCACAGCTGATCTTACCCATAAGCTGCTGGAAAAATTTAACATGCTCCTGATCAAGGGCGCCGTGGGATCGCAGGTATGTAAAGGCGGTACGGGGTAAACCAAGTTTATTTTGTATCGCGTCCGCAGCCGCATCAGCGACTTGAATGCTGGTACCTTCCAACACATGAACCATGCCAAAAAACCCCAGAGGGTTCACGCGGTTTGCCATATCGTACGCATAAGAAACCAACAGCTCTGTTTCAAAATTGGGAATTGACCGACGGGCTTTTTCCTTATCGAAGCCACATGCTGCAATATCGTTCAGGATCCACTCCTGGTGTCCCAACTCCTCGTTAATATATTCAGCAACGGCCTCCCGCAACCATTCTTTTTCCTCGGGCAACCGCGATCCCACGGCCATCAGCAACGGCACCGTATGCTTGACGTGATGGTAGGCCTGGGTAAGAAATGCCACATAATCTGCAAGCTCTATGTCCTCCTGCAGGCAGCGACGAATAATTGGTGTCGATAACAGTTCCGCGCGTTCATTTTCAGTCTCGCGCTGTAGCTCGGCAAAAAAACTCATAAATATGCAACCTCTTTCGATAGTGCCTCTTGCAATGGCGTATAGATAGATTCGATTTCTGACAGGTAACGGGTTTCGATTGCATCCCGTTTTGGCTTGCCATTCTCGGTTGCCAGCCCGTTGCTGGCAGACAACGGCTCGAACAACCGAATCCAGGATTCGATTCGTGCGTAGTCCGGGAGCCTCTGGTTCATGACTGCAAGCCAGCTATCGATTTCCTCGTCCGGGGTGGAGGCGTCATGAGGCCATAGCAACGCGGCACAAAACGGGCGTGCATCGCCAATCACAACTGCCTGGCGCAAAAGCGGGCTGGCAAGCAACTCGCTTTCAACCCACTCCGGAGAGATATTTCTACCATACGAAGATATCAGCAGGTTCTTGCAACGACCGTCGATATGAACAAACCCGGCTCTGTCAATGAAACCAAGATCACCGGTGTGCACCCTGCGTTGAGCCCAGGACTCCGGGTCGTTGGTGTAGCCAAGAAATGTGGTGCCCTCAACAACGATTTCTCCATCTTCGACCGAAACCGAAACATGCGGCAATAAACGACCGGCGCTCCCCTGCTTGTTCGCACATGGAACGTTCAGGGAAACCACCGATGCCGATTCAGATAATCCATAACCTTCAAAGACGGGGAGCCCGCAGGCATGAGCCTGGCGTAATGTCTCTGATGACACTTTGCCGCCGCCAACTGCCAGAAACTTCAGCGACCGCGGTGGTTGCCAACCAGAGCGGGTTGCAGCGACCAGCACAGCAAGTAATTCCGGTACGAGAATCATTGTATGGGGTTGCGTCGCGCTGATCGTGCTCGTCAGCTTTTTGATATTGACGCCGGAGCTGCCAGGCAAACCCAGATCACCCAATGTCGGCACCACGATCGTGCCTCCTGCAAACAGGGGCGCATATACCCCTGCAATGTTTTCAAGGAGCGTACTGAGAGGCAGAACCACCAGATGCCGAACAGCGTTGATACCAACTACTTCAGCGAGTGACTCGGCAACGGACCATTGTTGCTCCGTAGAAAGACAAACTCCCTTTGGTTCCCCTGTCGAACCGGAAGTAAACGTAATTTTTTGCGTGCCCGGCGGTACATTTGCTGAGTCGCTGTGTTTCAACAAATTTAGTCGAAGACCATGACTATCCAGGGAGTCATGTTCAATTTGATTGAGATCCGATGCTTCATATGCCTCAATAACCCGATCCGAAATTATCGCCTGAGCACCGGCTTGTCCGATCGCATGCCGCATCTGCTCGTTTGAGAAAAACAGCGGTAATGGCAGCAATGTGATTTTCGCGATCTGACAAGCCAGATCCACAATAATCCACGGCGCACCATTGTCTGCATACAGCGCAAGGGTATCGACAAAATTGCTTTTCAATATCCTCGCCAGAGTCTCGGCTTCAGATGTCAGCTCACCAAATGTCAGTTGACCGGACGGACTCTCAATCGATATCCACTTGTCACCAGATACATTCGAATCTTGTGGCACCTCACCCATCACTGACTCATCGTTCTCAGCGCATTGGCATATAGACATATGTCGCCATCAAACTGCGTCGCAAGTTTGGCCAGCTTTGCGTGACATTGAACATGCTCGTAAGCCTTTGCCAGATCGCCCGCAATAACCTTGGGTGAATTGGCGTAGTAACTACCCCAGTCCTCCTGGCCATCGGTCAACCGGTCCGGGTCTGCATCGCAAAGGATTCGAGGTGAAAACTGCATTCGGCGAAGGATTTCGACGACCTGGTCGGTGGCAGTGAATATTGTCCATCGAAAACCAGCCGTACGCAGCACCAATGCAAGCGTCGCGAGCAACTGGACGCTGGCGCCTGAGGTGGTACTGACCAGATTACCGACTTCCACAATCTGATTACGAGACACCGGTTCGTTAAAGGCGCGGCTGACTTCCTGCTCCACCCGTGTACCGAGATACTGTTCCAGGAACAAATTGGAGCCCGCGGCCGACTGTAATCCGATAACAGCCGCTAGATCTGAATCTTGTCGCACACCGAGCATATACGGCAGAAAATGTGATAGTTTCGCACCGTACGATCTGGCGAAGGCCTCGGCTATGTATGTTTCCAATTCAGCCCGATCAGCAGATTCTTCGGTTTTCAGAACCAGTTCAGCGCCTTGCCGAACGCGCCCGAGTGGGAACTGATTGAGGTTCCGTTCCCGGAGGCCATTGTCTGGTTGTGCCAGCTGCGTATTTTCCATGGTTGTCCTGTATCGGTTTTCCTGATGTCAGGACAAAGAATAAATTGGAAAACTTAAGGAATCCT
>CBDUSC010000040.1:0-10021 GCA_965369735.1 uncultured bacterium | reverse complement strand
AAGGCCGTGGTTGTCGGGTATTTCGAGGGTTATCTGCACTGGATATCGACAAAAAACGGCGAGCTGCTTGGGCGCGCGAACACCGGCAAAGCGGCAATATCCGGCAGACCGCTGGTTCAGGATGACATGCTTTTTGTATTAAACGAGGACGGCGAACTGTTCGCCTATACCATCAAGTGGAAAATCACGGGTAAGCTTTGACCCTGATTTTGGGACGTCATCATGTTAGCTGTCATCGCCCTTGTTGGACGACCCAATGTTGGTAAATCCACCTTATTTAACCTGTTGACGCGCAGCCGCGATGCACTCGTGGCGGATTTCCCTGGTCTGACCCGCGATCGCAAGTATGGATTCGGAAAATTGGGGCCCGGGCCCTACGTGGTGATCGATACTGGCGGCTTGACCGGTGACGCGGACGGTATCCAGGGTCTCATGGCCCGGCAGACGCTGGTGGCGCTGGATGAGGCTGATCTGGTGTTCTTCATGGTGGACGGGCGCGAAGGTTTGACTGCCCTGGATATGCAGATTGCGGAGCTGTTGCGGCCACTTGGCAAACGCCTGCGCCTGTTGGTCAACAAGGTGGAAGGCCAGGATCCGGATATGGCCGGTGCGGAGTTCCACGCCCTGGCGATGGGTGACCCGGTGTGCATATCGTCCTCGCACGGTCACAACATTCCCGCGCTGATGGATGCCGTGTTTGAAGAGTTACCGGAGACCGAAGCGCCGGAACCGGAGGAACAGGGCCAGGCCATTCGCATTGCCGTGATCGGCAGACCCAATGTAGGCAAATCGACGTTGATCAATCGCCTGCTGGGCGAAGAACGACAGCTGGCTTTTGATCAGCCGGGCACCACACGCGACAGCGTCTACATACCGTTCGAGCGGGATGAGCGCAAATACGTACTGATCGATACAGCGGGCGTTCGCCGCAAAGCGCGGGTACACGAGATCATAGAAAAATTCAGTATCGTAAAAACATTGCAGGCTATCGATGCTGCACATGTCGTCATTGCCGTTCTGGATGCGCGCGAGGCTATCACCGATCAGGATGCCAGCTTGTTGGGTCTGACGGTGGAGCGCGGCAGGGCCCTGGCAATTGCTGTTAACAAATGGGATGGCCTCAGCCCTGATCAGCGCGACACCATAAAGCGGCAGATCGATGTCAAGCTGCCGTTTCTCGAGTTTGCACCCATGCATTTCATATCAGCCCTGCATGGCAGCGGTCTTGGTGAATTGTTCATGTCGGTCAACCGCGCATACACAGCCTCCATGCGCGATATTGCGACCCCGGATCTGACGCGCGCGCTGGAAGACGCGGTAATGGCGCACCAGCCGCCGCTGGTCAAAGGCAAGCGCATCAAACTCCGTTACGCACACCAGGGTGGCCGCAACCCGCCGGTGATCGTCATTCATGGGAACCGGACAAAAAGTGTCCCGGCGTCATACCGTCGTTATCTTATTAATTATTTTCGCAAACGTTACGCCATGTTCGGTACACCGGTGAGAATCGAATTCAAATCCGGTGACAACCCGTACGAGGGCAAACGCAACAAGTTGACGCCGCGGCAACAACGCAAGCGCGAGCGGTTGAAAAAATTCATCAAACGCAGCAAATAGGCTTGCGACAGGGAAAATCGTGGCTGGCATTTTGACCGGGCATTGGTCACAATCGCGACCGTGAACGGCGCAACGCAGATCATTACACTTGAAAATACTTTTTCCATGCACCGGGGGGGTGAACTGGAAAATGTACAGCTTGCGCTGGAGACCTGGGGTAAACCCAATGAGCATCGCGACAATACTGTATTGATATTTTCCGGTCTGTCGCCGTCGGCACATGCGGCATCGTCCCCGGACGACCCGGAACCGGGCTGGTGGGAGCAAATGCTGGGCCCGGGTAAACCCATCGATACCAATCGCTATCATGTTGTTTGCGTAAACTCCCTGGGTTCCTGTTTTGGGTCCACCGGTCCTGCAGCTACGG
Source organism: uncultured bacterium (assembly GCA_965369735.1). GTDB lineage: Bacteria > Pseudomonadota > Gammaproteobacteria > Steroidobacterales > CBDUSC01 > CBDUSC01. The sequence continues at coordinate 8,037 of CBDUSC010000040.1, read as the reverse complement.
ATCCGCAAACCGGCAAACCATATCGCCTGTCATTCCCGGTATTGTCGATTGAGGATATTGCCCGAGCAGCGCATGCGGCGATCAAAAAACTGGGAATCGATCATCTGGCCGCGGTAATAGGACCATCCATGGGTGGCATGACTGCATTGGCATTTTGTCTGCAATTTCCGGGTATGTGCGACGCGATGCTCAACATATCTGCCGCTGCTCGTGCGACGCCCTTTGCCATTGCCCTGAGATCATTGCAAAGAGAGATTATTCGTAGCGACCCGGATTGGCATGATGGTAACTACGACATCACGCAGCCACCTGTGAGCGGTATGCGGCTGGCGCGAAAGCTGGGCATGATTACCTATCGTTCACCGGAAGAGTGGTTGACGCGTTTTGGCCGGGATGAGATTTCAGATGACAGGAAGTCGGCTGAACGATTTTCCATGCGTTTCGAGATTGAATCCTATCTGGATGCGGCTGCAAAGCGGTTTACCGGTCAGTTTGATCCTAATTGTTATCTTTATTTGTCTTGCTCGATTGATTTGTTTGATGTCGCTGCCCATGGCGGCTCAGTCGCGGCCGGGTTTGAGAAAATAGACATCAAGCGCGCTATGGTCATTGGTGTCAAAACCGATCGTCTGTTTCCTTTGGAACAACAGCACGAAATAGCCGACAACCTGGCATGTGAGACAGAATTCGTGGTGCTTGATTCAATACAGGGACACGATTCGTTTCTTGTTGATATGGATAGTTTCAAACCAGTGATCGCAAGGTTTTTTGACTGAAGAACCAATGAAAAAAAGACTGCGAAAGATATCGGCGCACCAGACGGCCAAAGTCATGACCTATGTGTTTGTTCTGGTCGCCCTGCCATTTATCATTCTTGGGCTGCTGATCGGTGGATTCTCGGCCACCGGCAATTCGCCTACCGGCGGCGCGCCATCGGGACCCGTTGTGCTGCTTATCGCGCCATTTATCTTTGCTGTGCTGGGCTATGGCCTCACCTTTCTTGCCAGCTTGATCTATAACGTCATCGCTCGTTTTACAGGTGGCATCGAGATTCAGCTCGATGATCCGCCAAAAGCAAAAAAGAAAACTACTCGGGCAGCAAAAAAAGATCCGGGTTGACCATGTTCTGATTCAGGCTGATGCTGAAATGCAGATGTGGACCGGTGACGCGACCGGTTGCCCCGACTTTTCCAATGGTATCGCCGCGTTCAACCAGGTCACCGTTTGTCACATCGATTTCGCTCAGATGGCAATACATGGTAACCAGGCCCTGGCCATGATCGACAAAAATCGTATTGCCGTTGAAAAAGAAATTGCCAGCTTCGACAACGGTGCCCGCAGCGGGTGCCCGCACCTTTGTACCGGTATCCGCCGCGATATCCACCCCGCCGTGAGGTTTTCTCGGCTGGTCGTTGAAAAAGCGTCGCAGACCAAAAGCGCTGGATCTCCTTCCATCCACCGGCGATGAAAACCCCAGTTGCACCGTATCCGTATTGCTCCAGATCGACAGTGCTTCATCGATGCGTTTGCGATCGGCGCTGATGCGTTTCAGGGTTTGGGCGTCGGGTTCGACCTGGTTCTTGTCAGTCAATGTCAGGTGCTGGCTCTCATACGCGTGGGGCGCGACATCGAATGTCATCGTGAGCGGTCGTGAACCTACTGGCTGGACCTGTAATTGATGCTCACCGGGTTTGGCATTCAACGGTATGCCAACGATGGCGATCCACCGGTCATCATTCCTGATCACCATTACCCGGCGGCCATCGTATAGCGCTATGGGTTTGTCAACCTGGCGATCCACAGATGGATGCAACCGCAGTAGCGCAACGCCACCGGGTACCAGTTCATTTTTTGGCAAATCTGCTGCAAGAGCATCCGGAGCAAGCTGAAGCCCGGCGATCAAAATACTCAATACAGCAAACCACCGCAGGATCATGATTTTTTTCGGGTCGCTGTGACACGCGCGCTGATACTGCCGCGTGCGAGCCGCGCGACGACCCTGTCATCCGGTGATACTTGTGAGGCATCGCTGATCACTGCATCGTCCTTTGTAACGATCGCATACCCGCGATCGAGTACGGCGTGGGGGCTCAACGCTTGCAACGCACGAGTGGCAAGATCGAACGCCTTGTGCTTTCGCGACATCAATTCACGGGTTGAGGTATCGAGCCGGCTGCGTAGTGCATCGCAGGACGCGCGTACACGTTCCAGTTGCGCCGCCGGAGACAAACGCATCAGCGATGCGCGTTGTTCATCAAGATTCCGGCGCAGCTCCAGCCATTTCATTTTTTGTGCTGCGTGCATCCTTTGCTCCAGATCGTCCAGGCGTTGTGCCTGCTGACGCAGTTTTTGCCCGGGGTGCAGTCTTGCCAGGTGTCGTTGCTGCCAGCCCAGAAGCTCCCGGCACCGATCCAGGTTTCGGCGTGATACGGCGATCACTCGGCTTGCCAGAGACGCGATTCTGCGCAGCCATTCACCCTGGTCCGGAACCGCCAGTTCGGCTGCCGCCGATGGTGTGGGTGCGCGCACATCGGCAACAAAATCCGCAATCGTGAAATCAATTTCGTGACCGACCGCGCTGATGAGCGGAATGTCACACTCAAAGATTGCCCGCGCGAGTATTTCTTCATTGAACGCCCAGAGGTCTTCCAGCGATCCGCCGCCGCGGGTAAGAATCAGCACATCGCATTCATCACGCGTGGCGGCCGTATGCAGCATGGCCGCAATCTGCTCAGCGGCGCTATCTCCCTGCACCGGTACCGGGTACACGATCACGGGGATTGCAGGGAACCGTCTGCGCAGGATATGCAAAACATCGCGTACCGCCGCGCCGCTGGGCGAGGTGATGACACCGATGCGATTTGGCATGCCCGGAAGCGGTTTTTTATGCGCCTCGTCAAACAAACCCTGGCCGGCGAGCGTTTTTTTGAGCTGCTCGAATTTCAGCCGCAAGGCGCCTTCGCCGGCTGGTTCCATGTGATCCACGATGAGCTGGTACTCGCCACGGGTCTCATACAAACCGACCCGGGCCCGAACCAGGACCTGGTCGCCATTGTCGGGTTTGAAGCCCAGGCCAAGGCTGCGCTGGCGCCACATGGCGCAGCGTACCTGCGCGCTGGCGTCTTTCAGGCTGAAATAGACATGGCCCGAGGATGGACGGGCAATGTTGGATATTTCGCCCTCGACCCAGAGCAGGGGGAGTCCCGACTCAAGCAGGCTGCGGACTTCACGGTTCAGACGCGATACCGTCCATACCTCACGATCCTGTAAAAACTCTGGACGGGCCCGGGCCCTATCATCACCAAGCTTGGGTCTTTGGCGCTGCAGATTGCGCCGCGAGTGCGAGATTCGGTAAAATTGACCGTTTACACCTTTACAGGACGTTTGGGCCATGCGAATCATCCAGGAAGCCCTGACCTTCGACGACGTACTGCTCAAGCCAGCGTACTCGGAGGTACTCCCGCGCGAGGTAGATCTTGCTACATCACTGACGCGCGCTATTCGACTAAATCTGCCACTGGTATCCGCTGCCATGGATACGGTGACCGAATCCCGTCTCGCCATCACGCTTGCGCAGGAAGGCGGTCTGGGTATCGTTCACAAGAATATGGGCGTAGAACAGCAGGCGCTGGAAGTGCACCGCGTAAAAATTTATGAAAGCGGCGTCGTGCGTGACCCAATCACAATGACTCCGGACAAGACCATTGAAGAAGTCATACGCCTCACAAAGTCCAAAAACATTTCCGGTGTCCCGGTCGTTGATGACAAGGGGTTACTCGTCGGTATTGTCACGAATCGTGATTTCCGATTCGAAACAAATCTCGATGCACCGATATCCAGCGTGATGACGCCAAAGGACAAGCTGGTCACAGTGCGCGAAGGCGCGGATAAAGATGAAGTTTTGCTGTTGCTGCACAAGCACCGCATTGAAAAAGTTCTTGTAATCGATGATGCGTTCAAACTCAAGGGCATGATCACCGCAAAAGATTTCCAGAAGGCAACCGATTATCCAAATGCCTGCAAGGATACAAGTGGTGCCCTGCGGGTGGGTGCCGCGGTCGGTACGGCTGGCGACACCGAGGAAAGAGTGCAGGCGCTTGTCGCTGCTGGTGTGGATGTCGTCGTCGTCGATACATCGCATGGCCATACAAAGGGTGTTCTTGACCGCGTACGCGCGATCAAGGCTGCCTATCCGTTTTTGCAGGTGATCGGTGGCAACATTGTTACGGCGGAAGGCGCGCTGGCGCTGGTTGAAGCCGGTGTGGATGGCGTCAAGGTCGGCATCGGGCCAGGATCGATTTGCACAACGCGCGTGGTGGCGGGTGTTGGCGTTCCCCAGATCACAGCCGTTGCCAATGTCGCGGCGGTTTTGGATAAAACAGATGTGCCACTGATCGCCGATGGTGGCATACGCTACTCGGGCGATGTTGCAAAAGCGCTGGTCGCCGGCGCACACACCATCATGATTGGCAGCATGTTTGCCGGTACCGAGGAATCACCCGGCGAGGTCGAGCTGTACCAGGGTCGATCGTACAAATCGTATCGCGGTATGGGATCGCTGGGCGCAATGGGGCAAAAACATGGTTCCAGCGATCGATATTTCCAGGACCCCAGCGAAGAACTGGAAAAGCTGGTACCGGAAGGGATAGAAGGTCGTGTGCCATACAAGGGCAGCCTGGTGACCATCGTGCATCAGCTAGCGGGTGGTGTACGGGCTGCGATGGGTTACACGGGCAGCCACAATATCGAGGAAATGCGCAGCAAACCCGAATTCGTGAGAATCACCGGTGCCGGTGTCAAGGAAAGCCACGTGCACGATGTCAGCATTACCCGCGAAGCGCCAAACTACCGTACCGACAGCGGCTGATCATGAAGCCCGAAAAACTCAATCCAGCGCCGCGACCGGATCATGATATCCACGCGGACCGTGTACTGATCATCGATTTTGGAAGCCAGTACACACAGCTGATTGCACGGCGCGTGCGCGAAGCCGGCGTGTATTGCGAAATCCATCCCTGGGACATCAGCGAAACCGATATTCACCGGTTTGCACCGGGTGCGGTTATTTTGTCGGGTGGCCCGGAATCGGTTACCGGGCAGGAACCACCACATGCACCGGATTTGGTGTTCACGCTGAACGTGCCGATACTGGGTATTTGCTATGGCATGCATACCATGGCCGAGCAGCTCGGTGGCAAGGTTGCGAGTTCGTCACACCGCGAGTTTGGTTTTGCCCGGGTCTGTATCACCGAACACTCAAGCCTGCTGGATAACATCGAAGATCATACGAATTCCGATGGCAACGCGCTGCTGGATGTCTGGATGAGTCACGGTGACCGCGTTGAAGAAGTCCCAACAGGTTTCAGAATTATTGCATCCACCGATAATGCGCCATTGGCGGCCATGGCGGATGAGGAACGACGATTCTATGGCGTTCAGTTTCACCCGGAGGTGACGCATACCAACCAGGGCGGGCGCATTCTTGCGCGGTTTTTGCATGATGTGTGCGGGTTCGGGTCGGAATGGAACGCGGGCAACATTGTTGCGGACAGTATTGCCCGGGTCCGCGATCAGGTGGGCGATGGCCGGGTATTGCTGGGCCTGTCCGGTGGCGTTGATTCATCAGTAGTCGCTGCACTGCTGCACGAGGCCATCGGCAATCAACTGACCTGTGTGTTCGTGGACCACGGCTTGCTGCGCAAGGCCGAGGGCGATCAGGTTATGACGACCTTTGCAAAGCACATGGGTATCAATGTCATACGCGTTGATGCAGAGCAAAGATTCCTGGCCGCGCTTGCAGGGGTGACCGATCCGGAGCAAAAACGAAAAATCATCGGTGGCATGTTCATAGAAGTATTTGAAGAACAGGCCAACCAGATCAAGGACGTGCACTGGCTGGCGCAGGGCACCATATATCCGGATGTCATCGAGTCGGCAGGCGTGAAGACCGGCAAGGCGCACGTGATCAAGTCGCATCACAATGTAGCTGGCCTACCGGAAGCCATGCGCATGAAACTGGTCGAACCCTTGCGGGAATTATTCAAGGACGAAGTGCGCAAGATCGGTCTGGAGTTGGGTCTTCCATACGAGATGATCAATCGGCATCCGTTCCCGGGTCCCGGTCTTGGTGTCCGTATCCTGGGTGAGGTTAAAAAAGAATTCGCCGACCTTTTGCGTGAGGCGGATGCGATCTTCATCGAGGAGCTGCGCGCGGACGAGCTGTACGACAAGACCGCCCAGGCGTTCGCCGTTTTCCTGCCGGTACGCTCGGTGGGTGTGATGGGTGATGGCCGTCGCTATGACTACGTGATCGCATTGCGCGCCGTAGAAACCATTGATTTCATGACTGCCCGTTGGGCCCATTTGCCATACGACTTTCTGGACAAGGTGTCGCGCAGAATTATCAACGAAGTTGCCGGCATATCCCGTGTCGTTTATGACGTTTCCGGCAAACCGCCAGCTACGATCGAGTGGGAATGAGCGCCAACGCCGCGGATGTCACGTTATTTGATCAGGAAATGATGCGCGGGGCGATTGTTCTCGCTCAGCACGCCGAAGCGGCGGGTGAAGTTCCGGTCGGTGCGGTTGTCGTGCATCAGGGCGAAATCATAGGCAGCGGCTGGAATCACCCGATATCAGCGCATGATCCATCGGCGCACGCGGAAATGATCGCCATGCGAGAAGCTGCAAAACACAAGCGGAACTATCGTCTGCTTGAAACCACTTTGTATGTCACGCTGGAACCTTGTGCCATGTGTGCAGGCGCAATGGTTCATGCGCGTATACAGCGCCTGGTATTTGGCGCATATGATCCAAAAACCGGTGCTGCTGGCAGTGTGTTCAATCTGGTAAGCGGCGGAGAACTCAACCACCAACTCGATGTCACCGGCGGTGTGCTCGCGGATGATTGTGGCGCTTTGCTAAAAGAATTTTTTACCAGCCGAAGATAATGACCTTAGCTGGATGAAGTAACGATTGGCTCCCGATCCGTTTGCTCCAGCTCTTCCAGATCATACTCCTGCTCGGGTGGGAACCAGCGCTCGTCACCGGTGATCCAGATCAGGATGTCGTAGTAACTGCGAATGTTTTCGACATAGCGCACGGGTTCATAGCCGCGCGCGTAACCACGCCGCACCCGTGAATACCATTTCTGTTGTGTCAGTAACGGCAGGCTTTGTTTTACATCGGACCAGCGGTCGGCATTCATGCCGCGCATCTGCGTGATAATCCGGGCGTCTTCCAGGTGACCATAACCCACGTTGTAGGCCGCCAGTGCAAGCCAGGTTCTGTCGGGTTCGGGGATACGCTCGGCAATCCTGTCTTTGATCAACGAATAATAACGCGCGCCACCTTTGAGGCTTTGTTCGGGGTCGACGCGGCTCTTGATACCCATCTGTCCAGCCGTTATCTGTGTCAGCATCATGATTCCCCTCACACCGGTGGGTGATACGGCGCGCGGGTTCCAGTGCGACTCCTGGTACCCGATCGCAGCCAGGAGATGCCAGTCGATACCGGTTTCCTCGGCAGAGGATTCGAACATGGTTCGATATTGCGGCAGGCGCGATTGAATGTGACGCATAAAGCTGCGGCTGCTGACATAGTCCAGATGGTCTGTGCGCCCATAGTACTTGTCGATAATTTCGTAGAGCTCGCCGGTTTGTTTTATGTTGGCAATATAACCACTGGCGGCATTTTGCAAACTGTAGTCGCTGCGATTGAATGCCCAGGCCACGGAGCCCGCGTCGCGTATACCGAATGCAACGCGGATTTCGGGGTGAAAGTTTCTGCTGATGGCAAATTCGGTAGAGTCCGCAATCGTGTATTCGATATCGCCCTGAGCAACCCGGTAAAGCAATTCCTCGCTTTCGCTGTTCGGGTTTTCTACCCATACCAGATCCGGGTACTGGTTGCGCAGCTTGTGCAAGGTTTCGGCATGGCTGGATCCGGTCAGCACCTCGATATGCGCACCGATAATATCTTGAATGTTTTTGGGTCTGGGCTGACCCTGCCGGTATACCAGGAATTCCTTGACCTCCT
>CBDUSC010000039.1:0-10098 GCA_965369735.1 uncultured bacterium | reverse complement strand
CCATGGATTCTCCTCTGTCGCGTTGCGGCGTCGAGATTACCGACAGCGCCTATGTGGTTGCCAACATGAACCTCATGACACGCATGGGCAAGGATGCGCTCGCGCGTATCGAGCGCGAAGGCAGCTTTGTAAAAGGGCTGCACAGCACCGGCGATCTGGATCCGGAGCGCCGTTTTATCATGCATTTCCCGGAAGAATTGTCGATCAAGAGTATTGGCTCCGGTTATGGCGGCAATGCATTGCTTGGCAAAAAATGTCATGCGCTGCGTATCGCCAGCCACCAGGCACGCGTGGAAGGCTGGATGGCCGAACACATGCTCATTGTGGGCCTCGAAAGCCCCGAGGGTGAAACACATTACCTGGCCTGCGCATTCCCATCGGCCTGCGGCACAACCAACCTGGCCATGCTGGTTCCGCCGGAATCGCAGCAGGGCTGGAAAGTCTGGACGGTCGGCGATGATATTGCATGGCTGCAACCCGGCGATGATGGCCGCCTGTGGGCGATAAACCCGGAAGCGGGCTATTTTGGCGTCGTACCGGGCACCAGCGTCAAGACCAACAAAAATGCATTCGACATGATCACCCACGACACCATCTACACGAATGTGGGGACCACGGCCGACAATGAACCCTGGTGGGAAGGCAAAGGCACGGGCGAACCCGCAACCGACTGGCAGGGCAACGCTTATGACGCGGATAAAGGGCCGGCAGCGCACCCGAACTCGCGATTTACGGTGTCTGAAAATCAAAATCCGAGTTTTTCGCCCATGACGGAAAATGCAACGGGTGTTCCGATTTCGGCCATCGTGTTTGGCGGCAGACGGCGCGAGCTGGCGCCCCTGGTGTACGAGGCGAAGGATTGGGCGCATGGCGTACTGGTCGGAGCCGGCGTGGCATCGGAAACGACGGCCGCCAATATCGGCGAAGTCGGTGTTGTCAGACGCGACCCGATGGCGATGAAACCCTTCTGTGGCTATAACTTCGCCGATTACTGGGATCACTGGCTGAGCTTTGAAGACCGCGCCAGCAACCTGCCGAAAGTCTTCCACGTCAACTGGTTCCGTCAGGATGCTGAGAATAATTTCCTGTGGCCGGGCTTTGGCGAAAACCTCCGTGTGCTGCGCTGGATCATCGATCGCGTCAAGGGAACAGCGGACGCCGTGGAAACACCGATCGGTCTATTGCCGCGCGCTGACGCGCTGGATATCACGGGCCTGGATATCGACCACGATACCCTCGCGACCCTGCTGGCAGTTGATGAAGATCAATGGCGTGCAGAAATGGAGACCGTCGGCGAATACTTGGACAGCTATGGCGATCGATTGCCGGTGAGGCTCAGGGAAGAATGCAACAAGGTAGCGGCTGCGTTGGCGAAAAAGGCAGTCGCATAAAACACCATTTGATGCAATAGAACGACCGTATATATCTGTTCTATCGCGAGTGCGCAGTAACGCAATTCTCACGATAGAACAGATATATACGGTCGTTCATGTTGCTCAATAGCGCACACCCACGAAAGCGAATAGTTATACCCGTTTTTTGATCAAACTCGTTTCGTGACCAGCCGATAGCCCGACACCCCAGCACGTAAACGCAGCGCTACAGGAGCGGATGTGTATGTCCTTTTCATGAGAATTGCGTTACCGCGCACTCGTGAAAAGGACATACACATCCGTTCCGGATAATGATGAGTTTCTTGAATTACCAGGCTATCGACTGTCAGACTTCGCGACTGTACTTGATCACATTTTGTGAATCGACTTCCGCCGCACGACCCAGCCCGATCATCCCGTCACCCCGCAGGTTCATACTGTCACGGCGTACGAATTGCTCTTCGCCGGCACTGGTCATGACGAATGTGCCATTGGTGCTTTGATCGATGACGACTATCTTATTGCGTTTGATCTCGATACGCGCATGGACGCGCGATATGAGGTTGCCTTTTATGATCAGGTCGTTTTCATCGGCGCGACCGAGCGTGATGGCCGGGTTGTTTTCATCGACGACGATCTCCTTGCCACGACAACGCAGGATCAGTTTCCCGGCACCTCTTTCGCTGGCGCTGTCCATGTCGATCGTCGGCAGCATGCTGGTGACATCCTCGGTTTGCCACAGCGCTTCATAGACATCCATGTCGCCGCTCTTGCCACGTACCGGCGCCACATCGATCTGGCGCACTACCGCCTGCCAGTCCTTTGACAACTGATCGACCGTCAACGATGTCGTGAGTATTTGTGCCGCCTTGGCCTGGCTGGTCATACGGTTGGCGGTATGCACCGTGGATCCGAATATGTCCCTGTTGTCCAGTACCACAGGGCCATAATGACAACCGATGCGAATCGCTACCGGGTGGCCATCCCCGCTTAACGCAGCGTTGCTGGTGATGGCTTGTTGCATCTGGCGGGCCGAGTTGAGCGCATCGTCAGCCGTCGGGAATGTCGACATGACTTCATCGCCCATGGTTTTGATCACGGTGCCGTTATTGTCTTCGGTCGCCTGGCGCATAACCTCAATGCAATGGGCAACCGTGTCACGGGCTTTCAGGTCACCCATGACCTCATAAAGCTTGGTGCTGCCGACTACGTCGGCAAACAATATGGCAAGTTCAATATCCTTGGCCATGGCTTCGTGTTATGGACAGTTCTCTTGTTGGCACCCGTCAAGAAGTATACGCAATCCTACGCTTACGATCACTTCTTAAGTTCATTTCTCAGCAACAATATAGGCGATCCAGGCCTCATCGGCCTCGCCCTTGTCATCGGGCGTAAATACGCCATCGCCCTCGTCGTCCTCATCCGTACCTTCCCAGTATACGGTCACCCGCTTGAACCCGGTCTCGCGCAACATTTCCTGGATCTCCGGCAATGTCCACAGCCTCCAGTTATAGGTAAAAGCGGGTTTTATCTCCGATCCATCGGGAAATTTGAAGTGAATCATCGTTTTGTAATCGCCGGTGATCGGGTAGTACTTGTCCTGATCCCAGACATAGCTGAAATCGTCGTACTCGGTCTCCTCTTCCATTTCGGAATGCGCTTCAGAGCCGCCATACGCATCCAGGAAAAATATGCCGTCATCGACCAGGCACTCATATGCACGACGGAAATATTTTTTCATCGTTTCGCGATCTTTGAAAACCCAGTAACTGAAATTGAATCCCACCTGCATATCGGCCTTTGGCGTATCGGCGGTCAACACGTCATCCTCACGAAGCTGTACGCGCATACGCGCCTCTTCCGGTAGCTTCGCTACGTGTTTTTCGCGGCCATAAGCCAGCACATCCGGGTCAATATCCACCGCGATGGCCTGGTGCTCCGGGTTGATCTTCACCCAATAGCAGGACGAATTGGCGGTACCGCAAAAATCCTCGCGCAGCAGCTTTGGTTCGCGACCGCGCAACTGCTTGAAGGTATCGGCCAGGAATTCAGCTTCGTGCTCGACATTCTGGACCGACTCTTCGTATAGGGCGTGCCTGTCAGCCTTCTCGGCCATGGTCGGACCGCCCTTGTTTTTGCGTTTATTCTTTGCGTAGTGCTTTCCCTTGCGGTATTTACTGCCCATGTCGTTCCTCTGACCTTAGTGAAGGATGCGTTATTGTAATCAAAACCCGTGACACCGCCAGCATCAAAGATACAATAAGCCTGTTTTTATTTGCACAGACCTCAAAAACTCCATGATTTCGAAAAAATTCATATTGATCATGCTGTCGTTCCTGGTATTCAGCCAGGCCATCGCACCAGCAATCGGTGCACAGGATCTGCTCGATACACCGCTGATCACCGCACAACGTATTCAGGAAGCGGCGATGCTGCGCGACAAGGCGCTGAAGGATTCCGACGCCTACGCCCTGGTCGAATCGCTGACCATGCAGGTTGGGCCACGGTTTGCGGGTACAGAAGGTGACCGCGCCGGTGTGCTTTGGGCGCTGAGCACCCTGCGCGAGCATGGGTTCGATAACGTGCATCTGGACAATGTCACGGTACCGCGCTGGGAACGCGGGTCAGTGGATATCGCCATAACCGCACCGTGGCCACAAAGTCTCATCGGGGTGGCGCTCGGTGGCAGTGTCGGCACTGACGAGGATGGCATCGAAGCACCGGTCATTGAAGTTGCTGACATCGATGCGCTGGCCGATATCCCCGCCGAACAGATCGCAGGCAAGATTGTTTTCTTCAACAAACGCATGCCGGCGACTCAGGACGGACAGGGATACTCGGATACCGTCAAGGCCCGCAGCCGCGGGCCGGTACTGGCATCGCGCAAGGGTGCGGTGGCTGTGGTCATCCGCTCCGTGGGCACATCGAACGCACGTATCGGGCATACCGGCAGCACCAAATATAAAGACGACGTGCCAAAAATCCCGGCGCTTGCGATTTCCAATGCGGATGCCGACATGCTCGCGTACCAGGTTGCCCGGGAGGTACCGGTAGTTCTGAATATTAAAATGACATCGCGGACACTGTCCGATACGCGATCGGCAAACGTGATTGGAGAAATCACCGGTGGCAGCAAACGCAATGAAATCGTGTTGCTGGGCGCGCATCTCGATTCCTGGGATCTGGGAACGGGCGCCATCGATGACGGCACCGGTGTTGCCATTGTCATTGAGGTCGCAAAATTGATTCGCGAGGCGGGTCTGAAACCCGACCGAACCATTCGGGTAGTGTTGTTTGCCAATGAAGAATTCGGGTTATCAGGCGCCAAGCAATATGCCGAAGCGCATGCGAAGCAGTTTGAAAAACATATTGTCGGGTTGGAATCCGATCTCGGCAGCGGTCTTATATGGCGGTTTGCATCGCGGGTTGCCGGCGATCGCCGGCCAATAGTGGAAGCGATGTACCCGGTGCTGGAACCGTTGGGCATTATATTGGGCGACAATGAATCCAAAACCGGTGCCGATCTCAGCCCGATGCGCAAGCTCGGTATGCCGATACTGGGTTTGAACCATGATGCAAGCGAATACTTCAATTATCACCATACGCGCAGCGATACGCTGGACAAAGTGAACGCCGATAATCTCAAACAGGCAGTGGCCGCGTTCGCCGCGGTGACCTGGCTCGCAGCCACCATGGACAATACCTTTGGTTTGCTCGAGCCGGAGGAACCGGAAGAAGAATGGTAAGCATTACTGGTTGATGGGCACTAATTGGCAAAGGGGTCAAAAATAAATTCGTCCAGCTGCATGACTTCATCGGGCGTGAGCAACAAACCCTCGCCGGCCAGTTTCTCGCGTTGAGCAACCAGATACGCTTCCGTATCGTCAACCAGGGCTTCGAATGCCGGATCGCCCTGCAGGTTGGCATAGTGATGCAAACTCCGCAGGCAATATGCGCAGCTCAGACCACCCAGCGCGCTGGCGCGTTGCAGGTTTTCTATTGCCTGTTGCTTGTTGCCGCGCATGTTTTGGAGTTGTGCCATATACACTTCGAGATGCTGCCCGGATATGGGCCCTCTCTATACACCAGCTGCCATTTGATTTCCGATGTACTCCGAAGCTGCGTCGATCATTAACACAGCGCGCTCCTGCGCCCCGGTACGCTGCAGAACAAAAGCATAATCGACAAACCAGGGCCACCACAGGTTGGAGTCAAAATGTGGTTGCTCCTGACCAAACTCCCGAAATCCTTTATCGTACAATGACCGGATATACTCAAAATCATCGCTGTTTCTGAAAACGCCGTGTGCAAGTTCCAGGTTTGAACCTTTGCCTTTTTCAACCGCATCGGACACCAGGCGTATTGCTTCCTCGTGCTGACCTCGCCGGGCATACATGGGTGCTTCGACATGTGGACTGACGAACCCCATTCGTCGTCTGATTTCCCGCACCCAGGCCTCGGCGATATCCATTTCATTCAGCTCTGTCAGAAAATACACGGTGTATCCGTAAAACCCGTCATCCGGCGCCATGCGATACGCGTGGTAACCGCTCTTGAGCGCCGCGCCGAAATCTCCATTGCGCCAGTGCATCGTAGCCAGCAGCCCGTACTCCGAGGTCCCGCCTGAATCCAGCGCAACGCGCTCGCGGGCAGCATCAATAGCCTCATCGAAACGACCGAGACGGGACAGCGCGTTGGCAAAATGATAAAGAACAGACCGATCCAGCGGATCGACCAGGTAAGCCTTACGCGCATATTTCAGGTATCGATGGGGGTCAGAGTATGAATAGGATGTGCCGAGCCAACGGTATGCCGAGGCATTGTTTGGGTTGCTTGAGATTGCCCGCTCAAGCATATCGCGTGATTCCTCTACGCGCGCACCGTCTTGCCACAACAAACCCAATACCGCCAGCGCGTCGGAATTCTCCGGATCCAGTGCCAGCGCCCTGTTTGCTGCCTCCTCGGCACGGGCCGTCTGATTCTGACTGGACCAGATCAGCGCCGTGGCCAGCTTGGCATAGGCGGGCGCATAATCGGGATCGATCATGATGACCTGCCCGAAAAGCTCTATCGCTCGTGGTATGGACTCGGGACTGAGATTCGCCAGCGCCGAGAGTCCTTTGAGGTATAGCTCGTAAGCCTCGCCATCCAGGTTTGCCTGCGCGTCACCCGAAACCAGCAAACGAATCCGCATTTCCTTTGCCACTTGTGCCGATATTTGCTCCTGGACCAGAATCGCGTCTTCCAGGGTATGGTCATAAGTTTCCGACCACAGATGTGAATCAGAATGTGCATCGATCAACTGCGCGGTAGTTCGAAACTTGTCTCCCGCCTTTTTAACCGAGCCTTCAAGCACATAGGCGACATTCAGTTTTTCCGCTACCTCCGGTGTGCTTAGCCCGCTATCTCGCAGAGAAAACGCAGAGGATCGCGAGATCACCCGAAGACCGTCGAGCTTTGACAGGTAATTCAGCAACTCCTCAGAGATTCCATCTGCAAAGTACGCGTGGTCAGCATCGGGCGACAAATCAATGAACGGCATCACGGCAATGGATTTGTCTGGCGCATCAGGTCCAGGCGTCGCGAACTTGTCGATTGCGAAATACGCCACCGCGAGTGCAAGCGCGATCATAATGAAATGATCCAGCCGCCTCGCTGTCCGCGGGCTGACCGGCACATCATGCGAAACATCGCGATCGCGTTTCAGACCGCCCGGTGTCAGCTCATAAGCCCAGGCAGCGATCACGACCGGGATAAAACCAACGGCCACCACAATCACAATGCCACGGCCGATCGCTTCATCGAGATCGAACATCGAACTCAGCGTTTCAATGACCTGAACGATCAGCCACGAGACCGCCACGTAAGCCGCAGCTACTCGAAAGACATGACGCCGCCGGAGTTCTTGAAAGAGCCGCATAGTCACCCCCACATACTCAGCCCAGTATAAGGGTTTAACGGATTAAATCGGGCGCCCTCTGACTATGCTGCAGGCTGCAACACATCCAGCGAGGACAGCAGCATATCAGCGCCGGCGCCCGCTTTGGTTGCGTTCTCGCTGAGATAGCGCCGCCAGCGTCTTGCACCGGGTTGCCCGGCAAACAAACCCAGAACATGACGGGTCATGCTTTGCAAGGATGTTCCTTTTGCCAACTCCGATTCCACATAGGGCACAAAAGCACGAACAATGTCATCGCGTGTCGGCGCAGACCAGCCATCCCGGTTCAGAACCTGGGTCTGCAACTCGGCGAGCCAGTATGGATGGTGATACGCCTGGCGCCCGATCATGACGCCATCAAATGTTTGCAGATGGTTTTTGACCGATTCGGTATCAGCGATACCGCCATTCAAAGAGATACTCAAACCCGGATGCTCCTTTTTCAACCGCGCCACATAGTCGTAGCGCAGCGGTGGCACTTCGCGATTTTGCTTTGGCGACAGTCCACCCAGCAACGCGATACGCGCATGCACCACAAAGGTATCGCAACCCGATTCCGCCACCGTCGTGACAAAACGATCGAGAAACTGATAGCTGTCGTGGTCATCGATACCGATACGAGTTTTCACCGTAACCGGTATATCAACAGCATCACGCATCGCGGCCACGCAATCTCTCACCAGTTCGGGTGTTGCCATGAGGCAGGCGCCAAACTGACCCGACTGCACCCTGTCACTGGGGCAACCGATGTTGAGATTGATCTCATCGTAGCCATTGTCCGCAGCAATACGAGCGGCTGCAGCAAGGTCATCTGGATCACTGCCACCGAGCTGCAATGCCAATGGATGCTCCGAGGCATCAAATGCCAGCAGGCGCTGTTTATCACCGTGAAGAATTGCATTGGCTGTTACCATTTCGGTGTATAGCAAAATATCCGGCGCTATAAGACGCAAAAAGTAACGGCAATGACGATCCGTCCAGTCCATCATTGGCGCAATTGATATTTCCGGGCGTTTTGCGGAGATTCTCATCGGGTCAATCGTCCAGCACTAGCGAGAATCGGGAACCCAGATTGACAGTGAAACCACTGAAGCCATGTTTTGAAAGTCATTATCCGTTGTGAGCATCGTTAGTTCATAGCGAACACACAACTGGGCCAACAACGCATCAATCGTTCCTGCTTGAATTCCTTTCTGACGGCACCTGTTTCGCAGGTCCGCTGCACGAATATGATCGTCTCTGTCGGGAACAAGAAGTGGCAAAGCTGAAAAATAACTGATGATCTGTTTTTTCGCTTTGGGTTTTACGAAGCCTTGCAGGAGTTCCTGCAGAACCAGCCCCGTGCAATGAACGCTACCTGACTCCAGTGATCGTCGTAGTTCATGGACTTCGGGCAAATTGGGCGGCGCATCGCGCCGTAACGCCAGTGACCAGACACTCGTATCGACGAATAAGTTCAATAGCGGCCCCGCTCGGATTTATAATCATATTTGGCATCCCATTCAAGACTGCCAAAAAGCTCGGCCAGCCGCTTTTGCTCGCGCCGTGCAATGTATTCCTTTAGAGCTTTGGTAACCGCAGCCTTCTTTGTTCGTTCGCCACTTATCTCAAGAGCGCGCTCAACGAGCTTGGGATCAATTGCAAGATTTGTAGCCATTTGTGTAAACCTCTACACACCATTCTACACAATATTACCGGCTATTTGAACTCAAAATCAGTGCAGGTACCAGCAGAGGCCATGCCCAATACCTGAAAACTAGTCGTCCACCAAGAGGTCGGAGGGCAGCATCGGGGTTGAGAGCATGCGCTCGAACCGGCGCCAGCGTTCATCGGTATCGTCTGCACCACTTTCTACATACGCTTTGACCATGTCTTTGCCAAAGTTGTAGTTGATGACATAACTTCGATAGGTATCGAAAAACTTCGTCCGTTGCATCGCGCGTTCTTTGGTGTTCAATGAATAGTGAACCAGCCACTCGATCGCCCGATTCCGATTGATATTGCCGTCCAGGTAATCACGCGCTGCTTCGTTGCCGGCGTAATTGAGTTGTGCCAGCAGATCCAGTAACTGGTAATACGTTTCGGCCTGTGTGTCGTCGAGCCCGGCCAACGGGAATAGAACGCTGCGCTCGAATTCGACACGCTCGTCACCCGGAAAGGCAAGTTCAATTCCGTAGTTGCCGCTGCCCTCTGCGATCAAAGACTCCGGGCTGAATAGCGGGTATATCGAAAATTCCAGCCAGCCTTCCCTCTTGACCAGGTTTTCTTCCAGCAGCACATTGAATGCGTGATGGCCGGGGTAACCCTCGTGACAACCGAGGTCGATGGCACGGTCAATAAAGATGGGCAGATCCGTGTTGACCTGAATCAGGCTGTGTGCGTTTCCCTGGTACCAGTTGTAGCCCGACCATGGTTTGTCGTTGACGTATTCAATGCTAAAGGACTCATGTTCCGGTAGATCGACGTGCACCAGCGTACGTCGCCGGCACTCTTCGATTGCCGCATTGAATACATCTGGCAGGCGATCAGCGGGTATGACAAATTGTTTGCGAAATGCATTGACCCTGTCGGAAGTACTGTCCAAACCCGGTATCAGTACATCGATTTGCTGCAAGACTGCGTCAAAGTGGCTGGTATTGTAATTGGGCGCCGACACCCCGAACAGTCGCTTTGCTTCTTCGTCGAACGGCAGTGTCTCGCCGTTGTTGAGTGCAATTCTGGGCAACAACGCATCAAGGCGAGCGATCAGGCCACGGGTTCGGGCATCGCTTTCTCGTGTCTTTAGTT
>CBDUSC010000038.1:0-10286 GCA_965369735.1 uncultured bacterium | reverse complement strand
ATATGCGGGATCTTGAATCCTATTTTGATTTGTTTCTTGATAGTGTTGCGAACATTTGAAGTGGCGTGGAGATCAACATGAGTATCAGGGCACTATTGCTACTTGGCGTTTCGGTGTTGTTGTTTGCCGGCTGCGGTTCCTCATCCGATGAGGAGGAGGAAAACCTGAGGGAAGACACGGTATTCGACCCTATGATCGACACCATGAACAAAGCTGAACAGGCGGGCGCGCTCGTTGAAGACCGGGGCAACCAGATCGACAGGCAGCTCGAGGAAGTCGAAGAAGACGACGAGCAATGATGGATCGCACGCCTGAACCGGAGCTAATGGATGACGCGGAGCAGGCGCGCGCCTATGCGGAAGCCGATTTCGAAGAACCCAACGCACATTTTCTTGCCTTGTACGCGGAAAAGTTTTCGGATGCGCGGGGCGACGTCATCGACCTGGGTTGCGGACCGGGAGAAATAACCATCCGGTTTGCCAAGCGGTATCCCGACAGCCGGGTTTGCGGTCTGGACGGGGCCGATTCCATGCTCGAGTTCGGGCGAAGGAGGCTGGCGGAATTGCCCGAGTTACAAGACAGGGTTTCCTTTGTGTGCGGAATCCTGCCGGATGCCACATTGCCGTCAGGGCATTTCAACGTCCTGATCAGCAACAGCCTGTTACATCACTTGCATGATCCTGCAGTTTTGTGGAGAACCATCGCATCGCATTCAGCGCCAGGTGCCAGCGTGCTGGTGATGGATTTGTACAGGCCCGAATCCAGGGATGAGGCGGCGAGTATTGTCGAGCAGCACGCCGGTGATGAGCCCGAGGTTCTCAAAACGGATTTTTATAATTCTTTGCTCGCGGCGTTTTCACCAGAAGAAGTGCGTGCGCAGCTCGATGATGCCGGTCTGGATGGTTTGAGTGTGGAAAAAGTGTCTGACCGGCACATGCTGGTCTCGGGTTCGCTGTGACTTGTTTGTGCGCCTGCTGAAATATCTTCCTTTGCTGCTGTTGTCCGGTCTCGCGGGCTGCGCAACGATCCAGGATCCGATATTCAATACAGCGGTTGTTGCGCTGCGCTCTACGGCGGCACTGCGTTCTGATTCCATAGTGATCGATGGTCAGGAGATTTCATACCTGGAACGCGAAGGCCCCGGCGACACGATTATTCTTTTGCACGGGTTTGCCTCTGAAAAAGATGCCTGGCTGAGATTTGCCGACTATTTACCAGCGGGCACCAGGATACTCATCCCCGATCTGCCCGGCCACGGGGATAGCGCGCCACTTGCAGACATGCCATATGCACCGGATGTCGTGATCGATTTGCTCGCATCCCTCGCAAATGCGCTGGACGCAAAAAGATTTCATATTGCTGGTAACAGCATGGGTGGGATGTACGCACTGGTATATGCGCACACCTACCCGGATCAGATTCTGTCACTGACATTGATCGATAGCGCGGGTATATACCCGCCAATCCCCAGCGATTTTCAGCGCGGTCTTGCGAGCGGCAGCAATCCTTTGATTGTTGATGAACCACAGGATTTTGGTACGTTGATGGAGTATGTGTTTTATCGACAACCTGTCATGCCGTGGCCAGCCAAACCAGCATTGCGCCGCAAATATGTACGGCGATCAGCACTCAATCACAAAATATGGAAAGACCTCTGGGCCAACAGGCGCGATCAGCGCGACAGGCTTGGAGAGATCCTGGTACCCGTACTCGTCATCTGGGGCAACAACGATCGTGTGCTGGATGTGTCCACAACGGATGTCATTCGACATCACAAACCGGATGCGATTATCGAAATATTGCCCGAGTGCGGGCACTCGCCCATGCTGGAAAAGCCGAAGCGCAGCGCCGCGATTTTTCAATCATTTATCGACGGTTTGTAAATTGCGTTGTTTAATTCATTGCAGGGGCTCAAAAACCATGCTGCAGCGCAGCGCGCAGTTTGCAATTTTTCAACAAAAATCACGGGTTTAGCGAGCACAAGGGCGGCTTGCAGGCGTAAGCGACAATGTTCCCGCTACCCGGATAATCGGGTTAAACTTGCTGAATTGAGTCTATTTGGATTTGTAGCCGGATACTGCTGTTGTTTTCGTGTCCCGGATTCGGTATTAAATCCTGAACGACCAGCCGGCTGTAATCAACAAACGCCGGCAAAAATAACAAAACCAGGACAAGACTGGGGATACACATGAAATACCATTTCTCCGATCGTAGATGGGGTGCCAGCCGCTCCTTCGCCATCGCGCTTGCAACTGCTGTCTGCACTACATGGATGGGTGGGCCTGTTTTTGCGGCCGAGTTCAGCAGCGAAAGCGGCGATTTCAGCGGTAGCTGGGATACAACGATTTCCTATGGTCAGACCTGGCGGGTACAGGGCCAGGACAGCCGGATGATTGCTACCGCCAATGGCGGTAAGGGCCGGTCGCCGAATATCGATGACGGCAACCTGAACTGGGACACCGGCGTTGTCAGCCGCACCTGGAAAGTCACAACCGAGCTTGAGCTCGACTACAAAGACAAATTTGGTGGTTTTTTCCGTTGGGCCGGTCTTTATGACTTCGAAGTCGAAGACGACAACGCAGACCGCACCAAGATTTCCAACAACGCCAAGGATGAGGTCGGTACCCGTACCGAATTGCTGGACGCTTTTTTGTATGGCCGTTTTGAACTCGGCGAAATGCCGCTGGAGATACGCGTCGGCGAACAGGTGGTGAGCTGGGGTGAAAGCACCTTTATCCAGGGCGGCATCAATGTCATCAACAGCATAAACGTTGGCGCATTGCGCGTGCCCGGTGCGGAATTGCGCGAAGCGCTTTTGCCGCAGGGTCTGGTTTGGGCCTCGCTTGGAACTACCGACAACACATCGGTGGAAGCGTTCTACCAATACGACTGGGACCGGATTGAACCGGAACCGGTGGGCACACTTTTTTCAGGCAATGACTTCGCGCCGATAGGCGGGAAAAATGTTGTCCTGGGTTTTGGTACCTGGAGCGATCAGGGCACGGACTGGACGCCATTGGGCGGCAACGTGATTCCGGATTTCAATTTTGTCCCTCGAATCGATACCCAGACTCCGGATGATGACGGCCAGTACGGTGTGTCATTCCGCTGGTATATGCCGGATGTCATCGGTGGCCTCGAGCTTGGATTCTATTTTATGAATTATCACAGCCGTCTGCCGCTGATCAGTGGTCGTACGGGTACACAGGCGGGTCTGGGTGATGGTGTGGGCGCTGCGACGGCTGTGGGTGCTGCTGCGCAGGCATTGGCCGCGGGTCTTGATTTTGATTCGGCGGTCACCCTCGCTGCCAATGTCGCAGTGGGAGCGTCTGCCGCCGCCGGTGGTAGTTATGCTCTGGCTGATGCCACCGCGGCAGCCACAGTGGGTGCCAATACCGCTTTGTTGGGTGGAGATGTTACGGGTCTCGCATCTGCCTTTGGCATTGATCAGTTTGCAAACACCGCTGCGTATTTCACCGAATACCCCGAAGACATCAAGCTGTATGGCCTGAGCTGGAATACCGAAGTCTGGGCCGGTATTGCCTGGCAGGGCGATTTCGTCTATCGCGACGAGCACCCGCTGCAGTTCGACGATGTCGAGGTGCTGTTTGCAGCCCTGTCACCATTCGAAGGCGCCATTGGCGCGGGTGCATTTGCCGCGTTTGGTCAGCTGGGTGGTTATCCCCTCGATACCAAAGTAAAGGGTTGGGATACCTTTGAGACTTACCAGATACAAACCACATTCACCAAGCTGTTCGGGCCGACGTTTGGCGCCAGCCAGGCGGTACTGCTCTGGGAAGGTGCGGTATTTGTGGTCGATGATATGCCGAACCGGATGACCGGGGGCCCCAATGGCTGGGGTTTGCGGCTCAACGGACCCGGCACATCGGTGAGTGGCAATCCAAACCTGGCGGGTGCACATTTTGGCGAAATAGAACCCGATGACCGGTTCGGGACCAAGTCGTCCTGGGGTTACCGGCTTGTCGGGCGACTGGATTACAACAACCTGATCGGTGCCTGGAATGTATCGCCGTTTTTCGCCTACCAGGATGATGTGAATGGCACCAGCCCGGGACCGGGCGGCAGTTTTGTGGAAGACCGGCAGGCCTATACCTTTGGGTTGCGCGGCAGCTATCAGAACACCTGGCAGCTTGCCCTGAACTACAGCAAATTCACGGGTGCTGGCCGCTACAACCTGATAAACGATCGCGACTTCATTGGTTTCAGTGTCAAGGCGTCGTTCTGACCGACAAGGATTAGGATCATGGTGTATAAGAAATTTGTAACATTGACTGGCAGCGCGATGCTGGTGTTGCTTGCCGGTCAGAGCATGGCCGCGCCGTCAGCAGAGGACATTGCCAGGCTGGGTAATGAGCTGACGCCGATGGGCGCCGAACAAGCGGCCAATGCCGATGGATCCATACCCGCCTGGGATGGCGGTATCCGCAGCTCGGCCGAAGCCGGCTTTCCGGATTTTCAGTCGGGTGGTCATCACCCGGACCCATTTCCTGAAGACCAGCAGTTGTTCACCATCAACGCGGCCAACATGGCGCAGTATGCCGATAACCTGACAGCGGGTCACAAGGAGCTGATACAGGCCTACCCCGATAGCTATTTCATGCCGGTGTACCAGTCACGCCGCACTGCTGCATATCCGCAGCGCATATACGATGCCACACACAGTGTGGCAAGCACGGCGGTTCTGGCAGATGGTGGCAATGGTGTTCTGAACTCAGTGGTCGGTATACCGTTCCCGATACCCGATCAGGGTGTGGAAATCATCTGGAATCACATCCTTCGCTATCGCGCGGATATGGCCAAGCGTGCGATTGGCCAGGCTGCGGTGACGCGTGGTGGTGACTTCACCATGGTCAAGTTCCAGGATCAGTACATGGCGGCTTACAGCTTGCCAGATGCCACATTTGAGGGCCTGGACAACGTCATTATCTATTTCCGGCAAAAAGTTAATGCGCCGGCGCGTCTGGCCGGTGAGATTTTGCTGGTGCACGAAACCCTGGATCAGACTCTGGATCATCGCCGTGCGTGGTTGTACAACCCGGGCCAGCGCCGTGTTCGGCGCGCGCCAAACGTGGCATTTGATAACCCGCGTACCGCATCTGATGGTCAGGCCACCAGCGATCAACTTGATGTGTTCAATGGCAGCCCGGAACGCTATGACTGGACGCTGGTTGGCAAAAAGGAAATATACGTCCCATACAATTCCTACAAACTTCACAGCGGCGATCTCAAATACAAAGACATAGTAAAGCCGCTGCATATCGATCAAAACCTGACCCGTTATGAAAAACACCGGGTGTGGGTGGTGGATGCCAATCTCAAGGCGGGTACCCGGCATATATACAAACGCAGGACATTCTATGTCGATGAAGATTCCTGGCAGATCATGGCTGTGGATTGCTATGACGCACGTGACCAGATCTGGCGCGTACAGGAAGGTCATTCCATCAATTATTACGATGTGCCGAATTTCTGGTACACACTGGAGATGACGTACGATCTGCAGTCGGGGCGCTATCTCGGTATTGGCTTCAACAATGAAGAAAGGAAAACATACGACTACAACGTTTCGTTGAGCAAAAAAGATTTCTCGCAAGGCGCATTGCGTCGCGCGGGCACACGCTGAATATAAATGAGCCGGATTTGATCCGGCTCCTTTTATCCATGACCGCAACCACAAAACGACATCGATCTGGCGCAGCAAGCCCGGCCTTGCTGGTCATGGCATGTGGTTTTGCCTGGGCCATTACCGGTTCAGCTGCAGACACAGACGACCAGGTATCCGTACAGGCGCCGCTTGCAGATCAGTCTTTGCTGCTCGATGCAGCCCGCATAGATGAATTCATCGCAATTGTTGGGGAACGCGGTCACGTATTGCTGAGCGATGATGATGGTGCGAACTGGCGCCAGGTCATCACCCCGGATCGCGCAACATTGACAACCGTTTATTTTGCAGACCGCCAGCACGGTTGGGCAGCGGGTCACGATGCCGTTATCCTGCGTACAACAGATGGCGGTGAAAGCTGGGATCGGGTCATGTATGCGCCCGGGGACGAACGGCCGTTTCTCGATATCTGGTTCAGGGATGCGCAGCATGGTTATGCCGTAGGCGCTTATGGCCTGTTTATGGAAACCGGCGATGGGGGTGCGAGCTGGACGGATGTATCCTTCGCGCCGCAGGATCTGGATGCAGCGTCCGATTCCCTCGGTGATGAGGGGGATGATGAAGGGGTCGATGATGATGAATGGTACGACGATGATGCCGGGGCCGACTATCATTTGAACTCACTGGTCCAGGCGCCCAATGGAACATTGTACGTTGCGGCAGAAGCAGGCTATGTGTATCGCTCTGAAGA
Organism: uncultured bacterium; assembly: GCA_965369735.1. Classification (GTDB taxonomy): domain Bacteria; phylum Pseudomonadota; class Gammaproteobacteria; order Steroidobacterales; family CBDUSC01; genus CBDUSC01. Next base: position 3,912 of record CBDUSC010000038.1, on the reverse strand, counting down.
TGGTGGCACCTCCTGGTTCAATCTTTCGTCACCCTACGAGGGCTCGTTTTTTGGTGCACTGCCAGTCGGTGACAATGGTCTGCTCGTTGTCGGTTTGCGGGGTCACATGTACCTGACTCGAGACTCGGGTCAGAGCTGGCAAGCCATATCGTTGCCCACGGAGGCGACGCTGAACAACGCCACGCGTCTCAGCGACGGAACTATTGTTGTAACGGGAATGGATGGCACCGTGCTTGTCAGCGATGACAATGCCGCAAGTTTTGATCTTGTCCAGCAAAGAGATCGTCGTGGCATCGCCATCGCGCTTGAGACGCGATCGGGTGAAATCATTCTGATCGGTGCTGGTGGTATCAAGCATCTGGCACGCGATGCTCTGAATACTGGCTGACAATCTTCAGGCGTTCAAATCGGGTATCAATTCGCTTTCCAGCTTCGCGATCGTGTCCTTGAGTTGCAGTTTTTTCTTTTTCAGACGCTTGATGCGTAGCTGATCAACTGCCGGATCAAGTGAGAGACGTGAGATCACATCATCCAGGTCACGATGTTCGACGCGCAGCTCTTTTAGCCGTACCAGATTGCTAAAACCTTCGGTGTCTACGTTGTCGGTCATGCGATAGGGGTAACGGGTCCTGTTTTCCCCGCGTTTTCAGGACACCATATTCCCGCCAATTCGGCGAGCGAGTCAAGCGCGGGCGCTAATCTGCAAAAAATCAATTACTTAGCTTACTTCTTGTACATACTCGAGCCAGTTGCGAGTGGTATCGCCTATGGCCAGGGAAAACGGGTTCAGAATGCAATCCTTTTGGTTGTATGCCAGTGGTTTTCCGTCCAGACCAATCACGACGCCACCCGCGTTCTCCAGCACCGCCTGAGCGGCTGCGGTGTCCCATTCAGATGTCAGCCCCAACCGCGGATAAATATCTGCCTTGCCCTCTGCCACCAGGCAAAATTTGAGTGAGCTGCCCATGGACAGCATTTGGTGATCGCCCAGATTTTTCAGAAATGCATCCAGCGAGCTGCCGCGATGTGATTTGCTGCCCATGACACGGGCGGATCCGTTGCCACTGCTTACCTGTATCGACACCGGCGCTTCACCGGGTGCGCATCGATACGATCCAAAACCCTGCGCTCCGTAGTAATCCAGACCGGTCACAGGGACATGAACCACGCCGAGCACGGGTCGGTGATCGCGGATCAGCGCAATATTGACCGTAAATTCGCCATTGCGCCGGATAAATTCCTTTGTTCCATCCAGCGGGTCGACAAGCCAGTATTCGGGCCACTGCCGCCGTTCGTCAAACGGAATTTGCGACGATTCCTCGGATAATATCGGCAGCCGCGGTTCCAGCTGCGACAACCCCGATACGATACAGGTATGCGCTGCCAGGTCGGCTGCGGTCAGTGGTGACTGGTCATCTTTTTTCTCAACGCTGAAATCAGTGTCGTAGATTTCGAGAATTGCCGAGCCCGCATCTCTGGCAATCCGCAATACTGCATCCAGCAATTCCTGTTGCTCTGCTGTGCTCACTCGCAAATCTCCTTATCGCAGCACGCTTGAGGTACGTATATCATACCGTCACATGAACCAGGCAATCCGCAATTTTCCAGACTGGGATCAGATCGAGACCGTACTTCTGGATATGGACGGCACGCTGCTGGATTTACGTTTTGACAATCTTTTCTGGAAACAGGTTGTTCCGGAAAAATATGCGGCCAATTGCGGTATTGAGACGGAAGTTGCCTGGCAGCAGCTCAAACAGCGGTACGAGGAAAAGCAGGGCACACTGGATTGGTATTGCATGGATCACTGGGCTGATGAGCTTGGAATAGACATGCTGGCATTGAAACGCGAAGTCGATTCACATATTGCCTGGCTTCCGGGTGCGAAACAGGCATTGAAACACATGCGAAAAATGGGCAAACGGCTCGTCCTGGTGACAAACGCACACCGCGACAGCGTCAATGTCAAAGTTGGCCGTACCGGTCTGGACAGGCACCTCGATGCGATGTACAGCGCACATGATTTTGGATATCCAAAAGAAAATCCGGATTTTTGGAAGCAGCTGATCAAGCACGAATCATTCGACCGCCAACAAACCTTGTTTATTGACGACAGTCCCCCTGTTTTGGCGTCTGCCAAACGATTCGGGATCGAATATGTCGTTGGTATCCGGCAACCGGATTCGCAGGAAGCGGCGCGCGAGATAGAGCAGTTTGTATCGGTGGACGGAATTTACGATCTGTTTACAGCAGATTTCCCGGGCGGGCCATTATTGTGATGGTTATGGACGCCGGCGGCGGTGACGCTTTTTACCATCCTTCTCAGCTGGCGGTCTTTTCCCCGGTCTGTGTCTGTCGCTGCGTCTGGGCGCGGGTAACGGTGGTTTGACGTCTGGAAACAAGCCGGGATCCATGTGTTCGGTGGGTATTTTGTAACCAATAAATGCTTCGATTTCGGGCAATGATACGACGTAATCCTCGCAGCCCAGGCTGATAGCATCGCCCGCTGCGCCGGCCCGTGCGGTACGGCCGATGCGATGGACATAGTCTTCAGCATCCTGTGGTAAATCAAAATTGATAACGTGACTCACATCGGGGATGTGCAAACCGCGCGATGCGACGTCGGTACCAATCAGGATTGCAAGCTTGCCATTCTTGAAGTCGCTTAGCATGCGCATGCGCTTGCGCTGTGGAACATCTCCGGAAATGGCCGCGGAGCTGAAATCGTTTGCGTTGAGATAGCGCTCCAGCCGCTCCGCTCCGCGTTTTGTATTGACAAAAATCATGGTGCGCGTCACGTCCATTTTTCTCAACAACCCAATCAGCAAAGGAATCTTTTCCTGGTTGGACGGGAAGTAAATGGCTTGCCGAACCTTGTCTGCCGTTACCTTTTCCGGATCGATACGGATCAGCTTCGGGTCGTTCATATGCTCATAAGCGAGCTCCAGCACGCGATGAGACAGGGTGGCCGAGAACAACATATTCAGGCGTTTGTCGGCTCTGGGAAGCCGCCGCAATACGTAGCGGATATCCTTTATGAAACCGAGATCGAACATGCGGTCGGCTTCATCAAGTACTACCACCTGGATGGCGCGCAGGTCATAAACGTGTTGCTTGTAATAGTCGATGATGCGGCCGGGTGTGCCGATCAGAATATCGACGCCGTCTGCCAGCATACGGCGTTGCTTGTCGTAATCGGTGCCGCCATAGACGACGCCATGGCGATAGCCGGTGTACTGACCCAGCACCTCGGCATCGTGTGCGATCTGTATCGCCAGTTCCCGTGTCGGCGCTATCATGATGGCCAGAGGGTCGTTGGTGCGGCGATCCGGAGCAGGCGGGTATTTGATCAGGTGCTGATACGCAGCCAGCAAAAATGCCGCTGTCTTCCCGGTCCCGGTCTGCGCCTGGCCGGCAACATCGATGTCCGCCAATGCCAGCGGCAAGGTCTGTGCCTGTATTGGAGTACAGCGCTCAAAACCGGCATCTGCCACGCCACGTAACAATGGATCGGCCAAATGCAGGCTGGTAAACGAGGTGTCGGTGAACTCAGATTGGCTCATCAGGGGTATTTTTACTTATTTCCGTGCGTAAAGACTTGAAAACTACATCAATAAAGGGTCAAAATAGGCCCCAGCACGTAGCGGCGTTGCCGCACCTACCTGAACTCTATCATTACGCGCTTCCACAAATAGCCGCACGCATATCGACGCGACATTGTGCCTCATTGTGCGCGAGACGTCACACCCAAAATCAGGAATAAACGGACTCGCCAAACTAAAGATTAAATTTTCGGAGGGAACCCAAATTGAGCGATCAGATCATTTTCACGAGCGATGACAACTTTGAAACGGACGTATTGCAGTCGGATACACCTGTTCTTCTGGACTTCTGGGCCGAGTGGGGTGGCCC
>CBDUSC010000037.1:0-10293 GCA_965369735.1 uncultured bacterium | reverse complement strand
GTATCGCGTGTCATCAGCGGGATCGATATCCAGGATGACCCGATCGACCCAGTCACCATAGCTATTGGTGAAACCCCAGGCGATGTGACCATTGCTCCCTGCGATGATAAACGGTGAACCCGGCAGGGTTACACCAGTGATTCGAAACGATTCCCGGTCGTCCCCATTCGTCCGCCCGGTCATGGTAAAAGATGCGCGGTACCAGATATTCGGCACACGTAATCCCAGGTGCATGTCGTTGGCGATAATGCCAGCGCCATGCGATGTGCGCTTACCCGATACTGCCCAGTTGTTGCTACCCGGAATCATTTCCCGACTGGCCCCGGGACCGTCTGAAGACATCGCAAAAATGATGCGATCCATTTCCCGAAGATCAAAAACAGACGCATCCGGAATATCTGCCTGGGGCATTACGCTTCCATCCAGGGCTGCATCCCACTCGGTACCCTGCGGTTGCAAAAACGCGTATACCTCGGCGGGCATCAGATCCTTCAATACCGCGCGGCGGGCCTCCTTGTCACCGCGTTCGTCATGCAAGTCCAGGTACATCGCGTACATGGCCAGCATGGTGTCTTCCTGCAGCCACGGCTCCGGGTCACTCCTGAGGATAAAATACTCAAATGGCTTCCTGCGTAGCGCCTCTAAACCCGCATTGACGCCATCGGCATAGGCACCGATTTGCAGGCGCTGTAGTTCCGTCAGCCCGGATATTGCCTGGCCCGCAATATGTCTGAAGCGGTGGACCCGTACGCGCCGGTCAACCGGCAGCGCGGCCCGGCCAAAAAGCTCAGAAAGCTCGCCCGCCGAGCTGCGCCGGAGCAGGTCCATCTGGAAAAACCGTTCCTGACCATGCAGAAACCCCAGCCCAAATGCCAGATCATCGCGGCTGTTTGCGGTGATATTCGGGACACCCAATACGTCCCTGTCGACCTGCACCGTATCGCCAAGACCCTGTACCGCAATCGTGCCGTCTGTCACAGCAACACTGCCCTTCACCGTGTACCAGACAAACGCCACCAGCAGCGCAAAAAACGCGATCAATCCAATCATTACCCGTCGTAGCCAACGCATATCGATTTCCTTTACTCGCGGTGCACTATAAACGAGTCGGCGGCTTTGACACAGACCCCGATGATGGCTTGCTCACATGCTAGAATCCTTTGCCAGGGACTGAACGGCATGATTTTTCGACAGTTATTCGACGAGGCGAGCTGCACCTATACTTACCTGATCGCAAGTCGCCCGGGTGCCGAAGCGGTACTCATCGATCCCGTGATTGAAAAATCGGATGTGTATGTAGCACTGATTGGCGAACTCGGTCTGAAGCTGGTGTTGAGCATGGATACGCATGTGCATGCCGATCACATCACCGCAACCGGTAAGCTGGGCCGGGAGACTGGTTGCCGAACCGGTATTGGCGAGAAGGCAGGCGTGGAGTGCATCGATGTCCGCTTCGCGGACAATGAAGTATTCGATATTGACGGTCTGCAGATAAAAACCCTGTATACCCCGGGTCACACCGATGATTCATACAGCTATTTGCTGGGTGACCGGGTTTTTACCGGCGATACCCTGCTGATCCGCGGCACCGGCCGGACTGATTTTCAAAGCGGTGATTCATACGCCCAGTACGACAGTATATTCAACCGCCTGCTCCAACTACCCGAATTGACCACCGTTTTGCCAGCCCATGATTACAAAGGCTGGACATCAAGCACCATCGGCGAGGAGAAGGCGCACAACCCTCGCCTGCAGGTCAGCTCAGCCCAGGAATATGCCGAGATAATGGACAACCTGAATCTTCCGCGACCAAAGCTCATGGATATCGCGGTGCCAGCCAATCTCAAATGCGGGCTGGCCTGATGATTTTCAAAGCTCTTCGTGGACCTGGAGAATTTTCATGGCGTTTGTGCCGCCGGCAATACCCATGTTCTCGCCTTCGGTGAAGATGACAAGATCACCAGACACGACCGCGCCCATCGACAACAGCTTTTTCGATACGTCACGAAAAACCGCCGCGCTCTCATTCAGCGTAATGTCGAATCGCACTGGGTAAACACCGCGATACATGGTGACGCGACGCCGCGTTTCGACATGGCGGGTAAACGCAAAAATCGGGATGTCTGATCGAATGCGCGACATCCACAGCGCGGTAGTACCGGATTCCGTCAGCGCGATGATCGCTTTGACATTCATGTGATTCGCCGTATACATCACAGCCATGGCAATCGCTTCGTCGGTACGCTGGAATGTAGAGTCGATTCTGTGCCTGGACCGTGTTGATGCAAGCTGGTGAGACTCTGCGCCTACACATACACGCGCCATCGCAGCTATGGCTTTGGCCGGGTGTTTGCCGACAGCCGTTTCACCAGAAAGCATTACTGCATCGCTGCCGTCCATGACAGCATTGGCTACATCCGACACTTCTGCGCGTGTCGGTACCGGGTTATGGATCATCGACTCCATCATTTGCGTGGCCGTGATCGCAATTTTATTTTTTTTCCGGGTAAGTCGCACAACGCGCTTTTGCACACCGGTCAACTCCGCGTAGCCGATTTCTACACCCAGGTCGCCGCGGGCCACCATGACAATATCTGCAGCATCGACGATCTCTTCGATATTGGCCACGGCTTCGGAGCGTTCGATTTTTGCGATGATATGTCCGCGGCCACCAGCCTCTTTGAACAGGCGCCTGGCTTCCTGAATATCCGAAGCTGCGCGCGGAAAAGACACGGCGAGAAAATCAATGGCCAGTCTTGCTGCGAGCTCGATATCGCTCCTGTCTTTTTTTGTCAACGCATCGGCCGAAAGACCGCCACCCTGACGATTGATTCCCTTGTTGTCCGATAGCCTGCCACCGACTACAACTTTACAAATCACTTTGCGGGCTTCTACCTGTTCTACATGCAGCATGATCTGACCATCATCCAGCAACAACACATCGCCGGGTATTACATCTTTTGCCAGTTTTTTGTACGCAATACTGACGATGTGCGGCGTCCCCGCGCCACCTGGATAATCAGGGTCGAGGATGAATTCTTCACCCTCGCACAACATGACGTGACCCTCGGTAAACCGCTTGATACGAATTTTTGGCCCGCGCAGATCACCGATGATGCCAATCTCCCGGCCCATTTTCTCGGCGGTCTCGCGAATCTCATTGACGCGCCGTTCCTGGGCATCGGGGCTGTCGTGCGAAAAATTGAGCCGCATGACATTGGCGCCCGCCTCGATGATGGACTCAAGCACACCCGGTTCGTCTGTAGCCGGCCCCAGCGTTGCGATGATTTTTGTCCTGCGCATTACGGTCATTTGATCCGGTTATTCAGGCTGCATTTTCTGCCGCACGTTGTTCGAGAATTTCGACTGCCGGGAGCTTTTTGCCTTCCAGGAATTCAAGAAAAGCACCCCCGCCGGTTGAAATATACGATACCTGGTCGCTGATCCGGTATTTTTCCATTGCTGCCAGGGTGTCGCCACCACCGGCTATGGAAAATGCGGCGCTTTCCGCAACCGCCTGCGCCAAGCGGCGTGTGCCTTCGCCAAACTGGTCGAATTCAAATACGCCGACCGGTCCGTTCCATACCACAGTGCCAGCCTTGTCGATCAACTCGGAAAACGCCTCCGCGGTATCAGGACCGATATCAAGAATCATTTCGTCCTCTTCGACATTGTCGATCGAGCGCACATCAGCCTCGGCCTGTTCAGAGAACTCACGTGCCACAACCACATCAGTCGGCAAAGGTATGCTGGCACCGCGTTTGCTGGCACAACTTGCGATTTCCCTTGCTGCATCCAGCATGTCCGGCTCGTGCAGGGATTCCCCAACGATATGACCGGCAGCCGCGATGAAGGTGTTCGCGATACCGCCACCAACAATCAGCTGGTCAACCTTTTCAGCGAGACTTCTCAGTACCATCAGCTTTGTCGAGACTTTTGATCCACCCACAATCGCCAGCAGCGGACGCGCGGGATCCAGCATTGCCCTGTCCAGGGCCTCGAGCTCACCCACCAGCAACGGGCCTGCGCAGGCGATGGGCGCATATTGCGACACACCATAGGTGCTGGACTGCGCGCGGTGCGCGGTTCCAAATGCGTCCATGACAAACACATCGCACAAGGCGGCCATGCGCCTGGATAAATCCTGATCGTTTTTATTTTCGCCGGGGTTAAAGCGAACGTTTTCGCACAACACGACTTCGCCAGCAGCAACATCCACGCCATTGAGCCAGTTGCGTTCCAGCCTCACGGCCACCCCCAGCAATTCCGCCAGCCGCGTGGCCACCGGCGCCAGCGAAAACTGCTCATCGAACTCACCTTCCCCGGGTCTACCCAGATGTGACATCAGGATCACCCGCGCTTTCTCATTCAGTGCCAGGCGTATCGTGGGTAATGCAGCGGCAATCCTTGCATCGCTGGTTACCTTGCCATCCTTTACGGGTACATTGAAATCCTCACGTATCAACACGCGTTGATCCCGAAGATTCAGATCCGTCATTCGAATTACATTCACATTGGCGTCCTCGTTACGCTTCCCTGCCAAAAAAGACAACGCGGCGATCCGGACTACGGCCACCGCGCATACCGGTTGCTGCTCCAGATTACCGGGCGTTTGCCAACGCGAGTGCCGTATCCAGCATCCGGTTTGAGAAGCCCCACTCATTGTCATACCAGGAGCAAACTTTGACCAGGGAACCGCCGGTCACACGAGTCATCGATTCATCGTAACTCGATGACGCCGGACAGTGGTTGAAATCGATCGACACCAACGGTTCATCCACATAGTCCAATATGCCGTTCAGCGGGCCATCGGATGCTGCGCGGATCAGACTGTTGATTTCTTCAACACTGGTATCACGAGCGGCCCTGAATGTCAGATCGACCAGAGATACATTGATCGTGGGAACACGAACAGCAAAACCATCCAGCTTGCCCGCAAGATCCGGCAGCACCAGGCCCACTGCAGCAGCAGCGCCGGTTTTTGTAGGAATCATGGACATGGTTGCAGACCGCGCCCGGCGCAGATCCGTGTGGTACACATCGGTTAGCACCTGATCATTCGTGTACGCATGAATAGTGGTCATGAGGCCGCATTCAATTCCGATAGCATCATGTAACGGTTTGACCAGCGGTGCCAGGCAATTTGTTGTGCACGATGCATTCGAGATAACCGTGTCGCTGGCTTTCAGTGTTTCATGGTTCACACCGTACACAATGGTGGCATCCACGTCCTTGCCGGCGGGTGCGGATATGATCACTTTTTTTGCGCCGGCCTCCAGATGAGGCGTCGCTTTTTCCTTGCTCGCGAAAAAGCCTGTGCACTCCATCACGACGTCAACGCCCAGATCACTCCAGGGTAATGCGCCTGGATTGCGTTCCGCCAGCACCCGGATTTTGTCGCCATTAACCAGCATGTTGTCGCCATCAACGGTCACCTCGCCGGGGAACTTGCCGTGTGCGGTATCGTACTGGGTCAGGTGTGCGTTGGTGTGAGCATCACCAAGATCATTGACTGCCACAATCTGAATTTCGCCGGTGCGTCCCGATTCATACAATGCGCGTACAACGTTGCGGCCAATACGGCCGTATCCGTTGATCGCCACTTTGATCGTCATGTTTTTCCCCTTTGTGATACGACTGCTACAGGATATCGCCCGCAACCCGTACTATGTTGTCTGCAGTAAATCCAAATTTCTCGAACAGCTGGCTCGCTGGTGCGGACTCGCCAAAACGATCGATACCAATGACCCGGCCATCGGTACCAACGAACCGGTACCAGTAATCGCTGACCCCCGCTTCAATTGCAATACGCTTGCTCACCGACGGGAGCAATACCGAATCACGATATTCCTTGTCCTGCGCCAAGAATGCATTGGCAGAAGGCATCGATACGACGCGCACGCCCTTACCCTGTTCTGTCAGCATCTGCGCAGCCTGAACGGCGATGTCAACTTCAGAGCCCGTCGCAATCAATATCAAATCCGGCACACCGTCACAGTCTTTCAACACATAACCGCCGCGGCGTATCAGATCCAGCTGCGCATCGTTGCGTGGCTGATGCACCAGGGTCTGACGTGTAAAAATCAAACAGCCTGGGCTGTCAGTGGATTCGATCGCCGACTGCCAGGCCACCATGGTCTCAGCTGTATCACAGGGCCGCCACAGGTTCATATTCGGAATAATGCGCAGGCTGGCCAGGTGCTCTACCGGCTGATGCGTCGGTCCGTCTTCGCCCAATCCAATCGAATCATGGGTATACACGAATATGCTCGGTATCTTCATGAGTGCGGCCATGCGCACGGCATTTCGCGCGTAGTCCGAAAACGTCAAAAACGTCGCGCCATACGGTTTGAAGCCACCATGCTGGGCCATGCCGTTGAGCATCGCTGACATGCCGAATTCACGAACACCAAAGAAAATATAATTGCCGGCCGCATCATCCGCGCTAATGGCTTTTGAATCCGACCAGAATGTCAGGTTGGACCCGGTAAGATCAGCGGAGCCACCGATCATTTCCGGCAGCTTCGGCGCAAACTCATTCAGCGCCACCAGGGATGCCTTACGCGTTGCCATATCCGCAGACTCTGCCTGGATCCTGCTCAAAACAGATGCTGCATGATCCGCCCAGTCGGCTGGCAGTTCACCATTGCTGCGTCTCAGGAACTCATCGGCAAGCTCTGGAAACTCTTGCTTGTAGCGATTGAAGGTATCCTGCCACTTGCTTTCGATGGATGCGCCACTCGCTTTGGCATCCCAGGCATCCTGCACATCATCGGGTATCTCAAATGGCGGGTAATCCCAGCCAATGGCTTCGCGTACCAGGTCGATCTCTTCTGCCCCGAGCGGCGCGCCATGCGTGGATTCACTACCTTGCTTGTTTGGTGAACCCCAGCCAATCACCGTTTTGCAGCAGATCAGAGACGGTTTGCCCTTGCAGGCCCGGGCAGCGTCGATTGCACTGCGCAGTGCCTGCGGGTCATGGCCGTCAACATCGGGTACCACGTGCCAGCCGTAGGCTTCAAACCGTTGCGGTGTATCGTCGGTAAACCAGCCGCGAACATCGCCATCGATGGATATACCGTTGTCATCGTAAAAGCAGATGAGCTTGCCCAGCCCCAGGGTGCCTGCCAGCGAGCAGGCCTCATGGGAGATCCCTTCCATCAGGCAGCCGTCACCGGTAAACACATACGTGTAGTGATCGACTATCCCGAACCCCGGTCTGTTAAAGGTCGCTGCGAGAACATTTTCGGCGATCGCCATACCGACCGCATTGCCCAGACCCTGACCCAACGGACCAGTCGTTGTTTCTATGCCGAGACCGGGTTCGTACTCCGGGTGGCCAGCCGTATGAAAACCAAGCTGACGAAAATTGCGCAGCTGATCCATGTCCAGCGGGTAACCGGTGAGATGCAGCAAGGAATAAAGCAGCATGGATCCGTGACCATTGGACAGCACAAAGCGATCACGGTCTGTCCAGCGCGGATTCGTCGGGTTGTGCCGCATGTAATCGTTCCAGAGTACTTCGGCGATATCGGCCATACCCATCGGCATGCCGGGGTGTCCCGAGTTGGCCTGCTGGACCGCATCCATGCTGAGCGCTCGAATCGCGTTTGCCAGGTGGCGTCTGGTTGGTCTGGTGGAATCGCTGGCGGTCCCGGCCAATTCGGTCTGTGTGGGCATCGGTGTCCCCGTCATGAGAAAGGCGCGAATTTTCGCCTACCTTGGAGCTGCCCGCAACCTTAAATGTGACCCCCGACTTCAGGTTCGCGCCACTTGATCGAACAACCCATTGATGGCGTTTGGTTCTTCGGCCCAATACCGGTATCCGCGATCTGCCGCATGGCCTCGAACAATTCGCGCGGCGAGTCCTCGGGCGCGGGAGTGCTGCGGCTTGCATCCAGCCTGCCACGATATTGCAGACCAAGACGCCGGTCATAGCCGAAGAAATCCGGGGTGCAAACCGCATCGTAGGATTTCGCAATATCCTGAGTTTTGTCGTACAGGTATGGAAAGGGGAAATCGTGACGTTTTGCAAGATCCTGCATATGCTCTGGTCCATCCTGAGGAAAACTCACAACATCATTGGACATAATGGCAACGCTTCGGATACCGTGCGTCTCCAGCTCGCGGCAGTCACGGAGAATACGTTCGATGACCGCCTGGACAAACGGACAATGATTGCAGATAAACATGACCAGCGTGCCTTTTTCACCACGGCATTCCTCCAGTGTCCATAAGCGGCCGGATGGGTCGGGCAAACTGAAATCCGGTGCCAGAGCACCAAAATCGCAAACGGGCGTATTCAGAGCAACCATTGCAAACTCCGAAATGAATACAATATGGTTATAATGCAATACTTTGCGCGCCCCCGCATATCGGCACATCGGCCAGACAAAACCCAGGGAACAAAAACCAGATGCTAAGAGATTTTCTATTTACATCGGAATCGGTTTCCGAAGGTCATCCGGACAAAGTTGCGGATCAGATATCGGATGCCGTGCTGGACGCCGTCCTGGAGCAGGACACAAACGCACGCGTGGCGTGCGAAACACTGGTCAAGACCGGAATGGCTGTCGTCGCGGGCGAAGTCACAACATCTGCAGTGATCGACATTGAAGAGATCACCCGAAAAGCAATAAAAGACATCGGTTACAACAGCTCGGATATGGGCTTTGATGGTGGAACCTGCGCTGTTATCAACGCGCTGGGCAAACAGTCACCCGATATTGCGCAAGGCGTGGACCGTGGGGATGCCAGGCTGCAGGGCGCCGGCGATCAGGGCCTGATGTTCGGTTACGCGAGCAACGAAACTGATGTCCTGATGCCCGCACCGATCACGTACGCCCATTTGCTGGTCAAAAAACAGGCAGAAGTACGCCGCGCAGGCACGCTGGACTGGTTGCGACCGGATGCAAAAAGCCAGATAACGATTCGATATGAAAACTCCCGCCCGGTTGCGGTAGATGCCGTGGTGCTTTCGACCCAGCACAGCCCGGATGTCGATATTGCAGCGGTACGCGATGGCGTCATGGAAGAAATCATCAAGCCGACACTGCCGGAAAAGTGGCTGCACGAAAACACGCGCTATCACATCAACCCGACAGGCCGGTTTGTGGTCGGTGGTCCGGTGGGTGATTGCGGCGTTACGGGTCGCAAGATCATCGTGGACACCTATGGCGGCATGGCGCGTCACGGCGGCGGTGCATTTTCGGGTAAAGACCCGTCGAAGGTAGACCGCTCGGCCACGTATGCCTGCCGCTACGTTGCAAAAAATATTGTTGCAGCCGGTCTTGCCGATCGCTGCGAAATCCAGGTTTCCTACGCGATTGGCGTGGCGGAACCTACGTCGATCAGCATCGAAACCTTTGGCACCGGCACAGTATCGGAGCAGCGTCTTGTGCAGCTGGTTCGCCAGCACTTTGACCTGACGCCATTCGGTATTTTACAGATGCTCGATCTTTTGAAACCGATCTACCTTGCGACAGCCGCATACGGCCACTTTGGCCGCGAAGAACCAGGCTTCAGCTGGGAAATTACCGACAAAGCTGACGCCCTGAAAATTGATGCCGCGGCATGACTGCCGCAAAACCCTGGAGGATTGAATGAGTACTGAAGCTGTTACCCCAATCTCAAACGACTGCAAAGTCGCCGATATATCGCTCGCGGATTGGGGCCGCAAGGAAATTTCGATTGCCGAGACAGAAATGCCGGGCCTGATGTCGGTGCGTAAGGAGTTCGCGGCATCCAAACCGCTAAAGGGTGCGCGTATCGCGGGTTGCCTGCATATGACCATCCAGACCGCGGTACTGATCGAATCGCTGAAGGCGTTGGGTGCAGAATTGCGCTGGTCATCATGCAATATATTTTCGACCCAGGATCATGCGGCAGCGGCAATTGCGGCATCCGGAATTCCTGTATTTGCATGGAAAGGCGAAACCGAAGAAGAGTACTGGTGGTGCGTAGAGCAAACCATCACCGGGCCGGATGGCTGGCACCCGAACATGATACTGGATGACGGTGGAGATCTGACACAGATTCTGCATGACAAATATCCAAAGATCATGGCTGAGGTACGTGGCCTGTCCGAGGAGACGACCACCGGTGTCAAACGCCTGTACGACATGGCAAAAGACGGCTCGCTGGCCTGCCCTGCCTTCAACGTCAACGATTCGGTAACCAAATCCAAGTTTGACAACCTGTATGGTTGCCGCGAGTCCCTGGTCGATGGCATCAAGCGTGCAACCGACGTCATGATCGCGGGTAAAATCGCGGTTGTTGCCGGCTATGGAGATG
>CBDUSC010000036.1:0-10376 GCA_965369735.1 uncultured bacterium | reverse complement strand
GTTTGGATGTGATCGACAAAATGGCGCTGGTTTCAACCGGACCTGGCGGTTCGTTCAAAAAAGACGTACCCGTTACCCCGATCATCATCGTCAAGGTGTCATTCATCTCCGAGGAGCCGGCGGCGGAAGATTCAGCGGATTGAAGACGGCCGCGCCAGTGACGACCCTGTTCATATCGGATCTGCACTTGCAGAGTGACAGCCCCGATATTACGGAGCAGTTTTTGTCGTTCATGGATCACGAGGCCACGCAGGCCGGGCGTCTGTATATCCTGGGTGACCTGTTCGAGGCGTGGATAGGCGATGACGATCCCAACCCGGAGTACGCACGGGTAAAAAATGCGCTGGCCGCGCTTGCCGAAAAAGGCGTGGCCTGTTTTTTCCTGCATGGAAACCGCGACTTCCTGGTCGGCGATGAATTTGCTGCACAAACGCACTGCAAACTGCTGGGTGACCCTGTAGTAATCGATTTGTACGGCCGCCGTGCGTTACTGATGCATGGCGATACATTGTGCACCGACGATCAGGAATACCAGGAATTCCGAAAACAAGTGCGCGACCCGGCCTGGCAACAACAGTTTTTTGCGTTGAGTCTGCAGCAGCGCGCTGATTTTGCGCGACGCGCACGCGATGCAAGCCGCGAGCGAGGTTCCAATACACCGGCGGATATCATGGATGTCAATCAGACTGCGGTGGAATCAATAATGCGCGATCACGATACGGATTTATTGATCCATGGACATACTCACAGACCCCGTGTTCATGAGTTCGAGTACGATGGCAAAACAGCCACCCGTATTGTGCTGGGTGACTGGTACACACAAGGCAGTGTGTTGCGATTCAGTGACCAGGGATTCGATCTGGCTGCGATACCGCGGAACCGGTAAGGCGCGCATCACATGGTCGTGGATTGCGGTGGTCCGCTGTGAAACCGCACGATATCTGATGGTTTGTTGATCATCTCGGCTTCTATCTCGCCGATTTCCCGGATTCTTGTTTCAATTCCGTTGTTTTTGCCAGGATCGGCATAGCGTCGCGCAAGCCCGATGTATTGCCGGTAGTGGCGTGCCTCTGATGCCAGCAAACCAGAATAAAACCGGCCAAGCTCCTCATCCAGCAGCGGTGCAAGCAATGAAAACCGCTCGCAGGAGCGTGCTTCGATAAACGCACCAATGATCAATAAATCAATCAACCGTTGGGGGTCATTGGGGCGCACCGCACGGTGCAGACTGGCAGCGTAATCCGATGGCGCAACGCGCCGCCAGGCGATACCGCGCCGCTGCAAAATCCTGTGTACCTGCTCAAAATGTCTCAGCTCCTCGCGCGCAAGGCGTGACATGCTGTACACAAGCTCGGAGCGCTCGGCATATCTAAACATCAATGCCACCGCGGTGGACGCCGCTTTTTTTTCGCAATTAGCGTGATCGATCAGCAGCGCATCGATGTTCTTCAACGCCGCGGCAATCCAGTCGTCGCCGGTTGCGCAGCCAAGAAAATCGGAAATGCCGGTGTCACTCGCAGAACTCATGGTCGTATCAGGCCTGTTCATCCCTGTGAAGCCTGCGCACCGTACTGCCCTTCTTCGAGCGCGGCGATGAGCTCATCCATGCTCTGGAATCGTTCGACCGGGTCCTTGGCAATCATTTTGTGCAGCAAGGGTTCATAGTCCTTCAGTGTCGCAGGCAAACCCGGTATTTCTGCATGGCTGTGTTTGTATATGACCGCCATGGGCGATGCCGCGATGAACGGTTTTCGGCGAGTCAGCATTTCGAAAAAAATGATGCCCAGGCTGTAAATATCACTGCGCTCATCGACATGCGCCGCATGTCCCTGCTCCGGGCTCATATAGTATGGCGTTCCGAAAATTTCGCCGGTGCCGGTCAGTTCAGCCTGAAAATGCATTGCCTTTGCCAGGCCAAAATCAATCAATGCAATACTGTCGTCCTCCCGCAGCATGATATTCGCGGGTTTGAGGTCGCGGTGCAAAACACCGACTGCGTGTATCGCCTCCAATGCAGCCGCTATTTGCCTGAGATATACAAGCGCCTTGCTGGGCGGCATTGAATATCTGATTCGAGCTTTCAGGTCGCCAGCAGGAAAATATTCCATCGCAATGTATGCATGGTCATCGGCGACACCCAAATCAAAAATTCTCACGACATTGGGGTGCTTTACCTGCGAGATGACTTCATATTCCTGTATGAATCGCTCGAACGCATTCTTTCCGTCTTCGATGTCTGGCACCTGGCGCAGAATCTTCAACACCACGAGCTGCCCGAGCTTTTCGCTTTCAGCAAGGAAAACCGATGAGACTGCGCCGGATGACACGAGCCTGACAAATCTTTGCCCACGAATTTTGACCTGACCAAAGCGATAGGCTTCATCCAGATCCCGCGACCTTTCCAGCAACGCCGCCTGGCGCTTTCGTTTGCGAATCGCCTGGCGCACGGAATTGATAAACAATTTGTGATCAATACGGCGTTTCGGAAGGTAGTCTTCCGCGCCTGCCTTGATGGCCTGCACTGCCAGCAATTCATCGCCTTTGTCGGTCAAAAATATGACAGGCGGAAAACCGGGGCGCCGGCCAAAATCCCGCAACCACTCCAGGCCATCCTCGCCGGCTGGCCTGTTGTCCAGCACCACGACATCATAACCGGCGGCGGTAAATTCTTCGGGCAAACGCCCTTTGGCGGAGGGCTGGTGCGCAACAATATGCGCATCGTGCCACTCCGATGTGATGTGATGACACAACAGTTCGCTGAACTGCTCATCATCATCGATGATAAGAATTCTGACTGACATTCAGGATATCAGAGTACCCTAATCGCCGGCTTGACGGGCTCCAGTTTTGCCTCGCGCTTTGCCTTGGCGGCATCCGATCGCCGCTCCTGCAACTCATCCAGGTACTTGTCCGATATATCACCGGTGGAATACTCACCGCAAAAGCAGGAGCTGTCGAAGACTTCGATCTCGGCGTTGTCATGGCGAACCGCGTCTTCCAGATCCTTCAGGTCCTGGTAGATCAGCCAGTCCGCGCCGATGATTTCGCAAATCTGTTTTTCGGTCCTGCCATTACCCACCAATTCATCGACCGCAGGCATATCGATACCATAGACGTTGGGAAAGCGTACCGGTGGTGCCGCGGATGCGAAATAGACCTTTTTTGCACCCGCATCGCGCGCCATCTCGATGATTTGCTTTGATGTCGTGCCACGCACAATCGAATCATCGACAAGCAGGACAGTCTTGCCGCGAAACTCCAGGGAAATAGCATTGAGTTTCTGGCGTACCGATTTCCGGCGCTGCTCCTGTCCGGGCATGATGAAGGTGCGGCCAATGTAGCGGTTCTTTATGAATCCTTCCCGGTACTTGACGCCCAGACCGTGCGCGACCTGTACTGCTGATGTTCTGCTGGTATCCGGGATCGGTATGACGACATCGATATCGTGGTCAGGTCGTTCGCGAAGAATTTTTTCAACCAGCTTGTCACCCATGCGCAGGCGAGCTTTGTACACGGAAATATTGTCGATGATCGAATCCGGTCGCGCCAAATATACGTACTCGAATACGCAGGGTGTGTGCGTGGTTTTTTCCGAACACAGCTGATGATGCAGTTTGCCATCGGTATCGATGAACACAGCCTCGCCTGGTGCCACATCACGCAGTAACTCGAACCCCAGCGCATCGACCGCAACGCTCTCGGAAGCGATCATGTGCTCGACCCCGGAACCGGTTTGGCGCTGACCAATGACCAGCGGCCGAATACCATGCGGGTCACGTATGCCAACAACGCCAACATCGACAATCATTGCCACTACTGCATAGGCACCGCGGCAGCGGCGATGCATGCTGCCGACCGCCTTGAATATATTTTCCGGTGTGATTTCCTGGGCATGATGGCGCTGCAGTTCATGCGCAAACACATTCAAAAGCACCTCTGAATCCGAATCGGTGTTCAGGTGTCGTCGATCTTCACGGCGAACCAGGTCCGCCAGCTCGCTGTTGTTGGTCAGATTTCCATTATGTGCCAGGCAAATTCCAAACGGCGAGTTGACGTAAAAAGGTTGTGCTTCGCTGACACTTGATGAGCCTGCCGTGGGATAGCGCACATGTCCGATACCCATATTACCCTTGAGCTTCAGCATATGCCGTTGCTGGAAAACATCACGGACCAGGCCGTTGCGCTTGCGGATATTGACTCGTTTGCCGTCAGTGGTAACGATACCAGCGGCGTCCTGACCACGATGCTGCAGCACCGTCAATGCGTCATACAACCCCTGGTTGACCGCCTGGTGCCCAACGATTCCAACTATGCCACACATTTTTGATTATCCGTTCAGGTGTCGATTTCAGGTACGAGCTCGGTGGATTCAAGGTAGGTAGCCCCCGAATCCAGTATCTCCCGCATCAGCCGGGCAACGGGTTGCGTAAAGGGAACCAGCAAGGATTCTTCCCACCATTTTTCCGATGGCAGATCGAGTTGCTCTGCAAGAATGATCAGCAATCCGATGAGCAAAAAGCCCCGCCCAAAACCAAACAGCATGCCCAGTGATCGATCGCTGGATGACAAACCGGCAGATTTTATGACCATTGCAACTACCGCATTGATCAAACCACCAGCAAGTACAACTGCGATAAACGTCAGGAAGCGTCCCGCCCATAACTTGATCACGGGATCCGACAGTACGCCACCCAGTATTGCTTCAAATGCATGCGGAAATTTCCATGCGGCCCACAGAGCAATAATCCATGTCGTCAACGACAATGCTTCCCGAAAAAAGCCGCGGAACCAGCCGATACCGGTCGATGCCAGCAATACGATCAGAATGATGAAGTCGAAGGCAACCATTACCATGCCCCTGTGGAAACCGGAAACCCGTAAAACGGTGCGAATTGTAGCAGAGAAAAAAACACGATTCAGGGTAACGGAACCACTGTAGCCTGCTGACCTTCACGGCTCAGCCGGGCAGCCATCGTATCGGCATCTGCGCGGGTTTTCAGAGGCCCGATGCGCACCCGGTGCAGGGTACGGCCACGACTCCGGTGCTCCGATACCGTGACTGTATAGCCCTGTTGTTGCAGTGTATTGGACAGGCGGCGGGCATTTTCCGGTTGCGAGAAGCTGCCAACCTGAACCGCAAAACCCTTGTTGGTATCTGCAGTGGCGGCTGCGTGCCTGGCGGGCTGTTTTGCCGGTGTCGTGACCGCCGGGGCGGTATCAGCTCCGGCTTTGGGCGTACTGGATTGACCGGGTTCGCTGGTCTGGTTCTGGATTTGGGGGTTGGCAACCGGTGACTGCGGTTTGTCCGAGGATCGATCCATACGGATCGTGACCGTCTGGAGCTCGGATTCACCTTGGGCAGGCAATTCCAGGCCCTGGGTAATACTTTCCTGCTGGCGCGGCCCGGACAGAAATTCCGGTATCACAAGCACCGCAACAATGACCAGCACGACCCCCCCGACAAGTCGCTCCTGCAGATATCGGTCCATCGGTGCCGCGGCTCCCCTTGTTACCAGTTCAATTCATGAAGCCACAGTTTAACAATTCCAGCGCTGCTGCGACGGTAAGAAACGATCCCGTGACCACAATTCGATCACCGATGCCAGACGCGGTTCTGGCCAGATCGCAACCGTTGTGTACGCTACCCGCCTGCATCAGATCAAGCTCATCGGCGCAGGGGATCCTCTGTGTCAGGTCGGCAGCAGTGAATCCTCGCGGTCCAGGCAAGGTACACAAGATGATTTCATCGATAAGCCCTCCGAGTTCCGAAACAACACCGTGCACATCTTTGTCAGACAGCATGCCCAGAACCAGGGTAGTTTTGCCCGACACCGGTCGCCGCCGCAGACACGCCGCCAGGTTGCGCGCAGCAGCGGGGTTGTGCGCAACATCCAGAACCCATTCGACATCGCCAGGGATCAACTGAAAGCGGCCCGGCAAGCGGGTGTTTTGTAACGCGTCCAGCATGGCGTCCCGGTTGATACCATCGCGTCGAAACCCGTGACTCGCGAAAGATGAAGACAAGGTATCCAGAGCCATGATCGCGCACGCCAGGTTTTCAAGTTGCGCGGTACCGGGCAGATAGCGTGGCAAGGGCAGTTCATCGAGTCTGGATCCGGGTCCGGACCATATAAAACTGTCGTTCCCCTGTTCGATTTCGAATTCGTATCCCAGGCGAAAAAGACTGGCGCCGGTGTCCCCGGCTGTCTTTATCAGCGATGCCGGCGCATTTCGGTCACCACAAATCGCGGCTTTGCCTGCACGAAATATTCCGGCTTTTTCCCTGCCAATGCTCTCACGATCCGCACCCAGCCAGTCCTGGTGATCCAGGGCAATGGATGTGACAACCGCCACATCCGCATCCAGCAAATTGACTGCATCGAGCCTGCCGCCCAGACCCACTTCCATGATCGCGATATCGAGGCCTTTATGTGCAAAGCAATCGATTGCAGCCAGGGTGCCAAACTCGAAATAGCTCAGGCTGATGTTCTCCCGCGCATCTTCCACCCGCTGAAATGCCGCGCACAGCGTAGCGTTGTCAATCTCCTGACCATTGATCCTGATGCGCTCGTTGTATCGCAGCAGGTGTGGCGAGCTGTATTGCCCGGTGCTGAAACCCGCCGACAAACAGTAATGCTCGAGAAATGCAGCGCAGGAACCTTTGCCGTTGGTACCGGCTATGGATATGGTCAAAAAGCACGGGGCGCGTTCAATCAGTCTGTCATATACCTGGCGGCAACGATCCAGGCCAAGATCGATTTCGCTGGAATGTAGCTGCTCCTGCCAGCGCAGCCACTCCTCTACCGTTTTACGGGTCATTTGGCCGCCGCGTCAGGCGACCAGGTTACGACCGGTCAATATGGACAAAATGTTGGCGATTTTGTCGCGCATCTCACGCCGGTCGACGATCAAATCCAGCGCACCATGCTCAAGCAGGAATTCGCTGCGCTGAAAGCCATCCGGCAGCGTCTCGCGCACGGTTTGCTGTATGACGCGCGGCCCGGCAAAGCCGATCAGCGCCCTTGGTTCTGCAATATTGACGTCACCGAGCATGGCAAGGCTTGCGGATACGCCGCCGGTGGTCGGGTCCGTCAATACGGAAATATACGGGACGCCGTGACTTGCAAGTTCCGCCAGCGCCGCGCTGGTTTTTGCCATTTGCATCAACGAAAACAACGCTTCCTGCATACGTGCACCGCCACTGGCCGAAAAACAAATCAGGGGAATATCTTCCTGCAGGCAAAGCCGGGCTGACCGGTCAAACTTTTCACCGACGACCGAACCCATGGAGCCACCCATGAATTTGAACTCAAATGCGCAGGCGACAATCGGTAAACCTTTGACAGCGCCCTTCATGCAGACCAGCGCATCTTCCTCGCCGGTATTCTTTTGCGCCAGCGTGATCCTGTCCTTGTATTTTTTGCTGTCCTTGAACCTGAGCGGATCGGTCGGCTGCAGACCCATCGCAATTTCGGTCATCGACTCTTCATCGAGAAAATGCTTCAGGCGCTCCCGGGATCCAATGCGCATGTGATGGTTGCATTTGGGGCAAACGTTGAGGTTGCGCTCAAGCTCCGCCCGGTAAAGAACCGCATTGCAGGCGGGGCATTTGCTCCACAGGCCTTCGGGAACTGACCGTGTGCGCCGCTCCGTGTTGATCCGTGACGGCATGATTTTTTCGAACCAGCTCATGAACTCCCCTTGCCCTCCATATAGCTTACCTCTTTGCGCCGATCACAGAAAACCCCATAGAAAAAATACTTAAATCAACAACTTATATGAACAGGCGGTGTCTGGCCCTGGCCAATCGCTGGTTCGGTGATCGCCGCGGGGATCTCCAGATCGCGTGCATAGTCCACCCGGTACAGATACAGGCCCTGTGCTGGCGCCGTCACGCCGCCTTTACAACGGTCGCGGCTCGCAAGTACCTGCGCGGCCCAATCCACCGCTTCCTCGCCCCGACCGATGCGCAGCAACACACCGGCAATATTACGCACCATGTGATGCAGGAACGCATTTGCCGCGACCTCGATGACGACAAAGTCAGAGTGCCGCGTGACCATCAAGGTGCTGACAGCACGCATTGCCGTGCGCGCCTGGCACCTGGATGCCCGAAAAGCAGAAAAATCGTGCTCTCCGATCAGCGCCTGAGCCGCTGTGTGCATCAGCGTTTCATCCAGCGGGTGATTTATCCATGTCGCACGATTCCGGAACAACGCGGATCGATGCTGGCGGTTCAAAATGTAATAACGATACCTGCGCGATCGAGCGCTGTAGCGTGCATGGAAATCATCGGGCACTTGCCTGGCCCAAAGAATATTGGCGTCCTCGGGCAGATTGGAATTTCCACCCACCACCCATCCGTGCATGGGCCGAGTCACATGGGTATCAAAGTGCACGACCTGACAGCAGGCATGCACACCCGAATCAGTTCTGCCCGCGCATACGGTATCGATTTCATGATCGGCGACTTGTGTCAACGCCTGTTCGACGCAGTGTTGCACGCTGCGTGCATTGGCGTCCTGAATTTGCCAGCCGTTGAATGCAGAACCGTCGTATTCGATTCCTAATGCAATACGCGGCATAACGACGTACCCATTTAAATCGGGCTCAGGTAGACGATGTGATTACGGCTACGGCAGCGAATCGAGAAGTTTTTGCGCTTCCTGCTTCTGGGCATCGTCGCCTTCCTCCTGGACTTCCCTGAGGATGCTGGCGGCACCATCGGGGTCACCCATATCCATGTAGGCGCGCGCCAGGTCCAGCTTGGTACCCACTTCGCTCATGGTTTCTGCATCGCCATCTGCGATACCGACATCCGGGTCCGGCATTTTCAGCGCTTCGGCAGACTGCGTGTCGTCGTTGGCAACTTCATCGCCCGGCATTTCCTGCGTGGCAGTAGGTTCGGATATACCGTCATCACCGCTACCGATATCAAGATCGATTGCATCTGCTACCGGCATGGTGCCGGTATCTGCAGAGTCGTCATCCGCCGCTGCGTCTCCAAGATCCAGATCCACGTCCGATACGCCGTCGGTGTCTGAAAAAATATCACTTTCTGCCGCAGGCATTTCCGCGGTATCACCACCGGCGATCGCCTGTGTCAGATCATCAATATCGAGATCGAGAACATCATCGGCAATCCTGGTTTCCGCTGTGGCGCCAATATCAATATCCTGATCAGCTTTGGGAATGTCATCCAACGACAGTGCTTCAACCCTGGCCGTGGCATCCGAGTCGTCATCGGCACCGATACCGGTGTCGGTCAGCGCATCCAGCGCAATCTTGCTCGGGTCATCCAGTGCCATGGTTTCGTCAACCCTGGCGATCATGGTTGGTGCATCGGAAGCAATCTGGGGCTGGGCATCGTCTTCAGCGTCGTCGTCGTCCACGTCGCTGAGTGCAAACTCGCCAGTCGCGCCTATCTTGTCCAGATCCAGACCCAGGTCATCGACTTCGACTTCCGCGGTCTGATCCGTTCGGCCACCACTGGGTTCCGCGGCTTCACCGATATCCAGATCGATACCCGTATCCTGGGCCGGCGACTCTATGGTTGGGGATTCCATGGTGCTTGGACCGAGATCGAATTCAACGCCACCATGCGACCCGGTCGCGCCAAGATTCATCATCTCGTCTTCTGACAGCAATGTTTCACCGGTCTCCGACAACTTTATGTCGTCGTCGTCCGGCATCGACAGCGCATCTCCAAGATCGAGATCGACAATGCTGTCCTCGCTCAGCGCTTCAACTTCGCCAGTTTCCATATCGAGATCGACCGAAGCCAACTGTGTCGCCTCGAGCTCGAGATCGATGTCTGCTTCGGCTGAAATCGCGGCGCCAGGTGCGGCGGAGAATAATTCGTCATCCGGGCAAATCTGTTTGCCCATGATCAGTATCTTGTCCCACTCGCCGTCTGCAGCCTCATCGCTGCTGGCGTGCAACACATTGGCTGTCTCGAGAAATGCGTCCTTGTTACCCCAGACGAAATAAATTTCGAGCAGTTTGAGTTTCAATTCGCGATCATCGGGATCGACTTCGCTGGCTTTTTTGACCAGATCGGCGGCCTGATCATACAAACCATATGCCATGTGGAAGTCAGCTTCGGCAACCGGATCCGCCTGATCGAGATTGATCGCCGTTTCACTGCTAAAGGTGTCTTCCAGGGATACTTCTTCGATACCGGTATCATCGATACTGATCTCTCCGGTATCACCCCCAACATCATCCCCAATATCATCAAGACCAAAATCGGTATCATCGCTGTCATCCAGCGTCGCCTGGAGTTCGGCTGTAGATGTGGAGTCGCCAGCATCTGACAATTCTTCAACGCCTTCAAACTCGGCTGTATCGTCGTCGGGGCCTTCCTCGACAACAAC
>CBDUSC010000035.1:0-10382 GCA_965369735.1 uncultured bacterium | reverse complement strand
CGGTATTGACGGATGTACACGAGGACACGCCGCTGGACGAGGTGGCTGCGGTCGTGGATGTTTTGCAGACACCTGCATTTCTTTGCCGCCCGACAAATTTCATTCTCAAAGTAGCCAGCCAGGGTCTGCCCGTCAATATCAAAAAAGGACAGTTCCTTTCGCCCTGGGAGATGGCCAATGTCGCGGACAAGGCCAGGTCAACGGGCAACCAGGCGGTGATGGTTTGCGAGCGTGGGTTTTCATTTGGCTATAACAACCTGGTATCGGATATGCGCAGTATCGCGGTCATGCGAAATACCGGTTGCCCGGTGGTGTTTGATGCAACCCATTCGGTGCAATTGCCGGGTGGTCGGGGTGACGCCAGCGGTGGGCAACGTGAATTCATACCGGTACTGGCTCGCGCAGCGATTGCGGCCGGGGTATCTGGCGTTTTCATGGAAACGCACCCGGATCCGGCCAATGCAAAAAGCGATGGCCCGAATGCCTGGCCGCTGGACAGAATCGAAAGCCTGCTGGTCACGATGAAGGAGCTGGATACGGTGATAAAATCCAGACCGCTGGAAGAGCTCGCGCTGCTGTCGAAGGGCTGACGCGATTCGGCATACCAGGCATGAAATACACCATCAGCGATATCAAAGGCCGGGAAATCCTGGATTCCCGGGGTAACCCGACAGTCGAGGCCGATGTTTATGTGGCTGGCAAGCTGGCCGGCAGAGCGGCCGTACCCTCCGGGGCGTCCACGGGTGCCCGCGAGGCCGTGGAACTGCGCGATGGCGATAGCACACGTTATCTCGGCAAAGGCGTCCTCAAGGCTGTCGCCCATGTAAACGGTCCGCTGCGCGACGCGATGCTGGGCATGGATGTCGAAGATCAGCCCGGGATCGATAAAACCATGATCGAGCTGGATGGCAGTGACAACAAAGGCCGGCTTGGCGCCAATGCGTTGTTGTCCATATCGCTTGCCGCTGCGCATGCGGCGGCGAGTTGCCGCGGTGAACCCCTGTATCGTTACCTTGCCGCTGGCAAAAAACCGTTCATGCCGGTTCCCATGATGAATATCATCAATGGTGGCGCGCATGCCAACAACAGCGTCGATATCCAGGAGTTCATGATACTGCCGGTGGGCGCACCGAGTTTTGGAGAGGCCCTGCGTTACGGGGCGGAGGTGTTCCACGCACTGAAAAAAGTGCTCGATGGGCGCAAGCTCAGCACCGCAGTCGGCGATGAGGGTGGCTTTGCACCCGATCTGCCATCGAATGAATCCGCGCTGGAAACCATACTGGAGGCGATCGACAAGGCCGGTTTCGAAGTTGGCAAAGATATATACCTGGCGCTGGATGTCGCAAGCTCCGAGTTTTACACGGGCGGCAAATACTCGCTTGCATCCGAAGACAGACGATTCGATGCGGCTGAATTTGTTGCTTATCTCTCGGATCTCGTTGATCGCTATCCAATTATTTCCGTCGAAGACGGGATGGCGGAAGACGACTGGGATGGATGGCAGTTGTTGAGCAATGCGCTTGGCAAGCGCGTGCAACTGGTCGGCGATGATTTGTTTGTGACCGATACCGATACTTTAAAAAAGGGCATTGAGTTATCCATTGCCAACTCGATATTGATCAAACCCAATCAGATCGGCACGCTCAGCGAAACGCTGGATGCAATCGAAATGGCAGATTCGGCGGGATACACGTCGGTAGTGTCGCATCGGTCCGGTGAAACTGAAGACAGCACCATTGCCGACATTTCTGTCGCAACCGCCGCTTCACAGATCAAAACAGGATCGCTTAGCCGATCCGACCGCATGGCAAAGTACAATCAGCTTTTGCGCATCGAAGAAGACCTCGGCAGCGACGCGCATTATGCAGGCCGCGGTGCGTTCAGAGTAACCTTGAGCTGACGCTTGAGGGCAGGAGCTGATCCGGGATATGGGCCTGCGAGTACTGATTCTTGTATTGCTGGCCTTTCTGGCCCTGATCCAGCTGCGTCTTTGGGTTTCGCAGGACGGCTGGCGCGAAGTCTGGCGCCTTGAAGAGGCGGTTGAAACCCAACAGCTTGAAAATGCCGCCCTGAATACCCGCAACAAAACCCTGGAGGCCGAGGTGCGTGATCTCAAGGAAGGGGTGGAAGCCGTGGAGGAACGCGCGCGCAGCGATCTTGGCATGATTTCGGAGGGTGAGACCTTTTACCAGGTGGTCGAGGAAGAGGATCAAGACAAATCGCCACCGGATGCACGCGATGACGACGGCGAAAACCGGTGATGCAGGCCGCTCATGGGCAGGCAGTGCTCGATGCGGTCATGCGCTGTGAACCGGGCGATTTTTTTGTAGACGAGCAACTGGGTTTCGAACCGGATGGTGAGGGCGAGCACCGGCTTCTTAGAGTCAGGAAAACCGGGTGCAACACACAATGGGTTGCAGCTCAGCTGGCAAATATAGCCCGGATTCCTGTACGCGATGTGAGTTTTGCCGGTCGCAAGGATCGTCACGCGGTCACTGAGCAATGGTTCAGCCTGCGAATGCCCGGCAAGTCTTCCTGTGACTGGCCGGATACCTCTGACCAGGGGTTTGAAATCCTTGCAGAGCATGGACACCGGCGCAAACTGCGTCGCGGTGCCCTGAAAGGTAACCGTTTCCGGCTGGTGCTGAAAAACGTCGGCGGGGATTTCCAGGATATTGAACAACGCCTGAAACAGTTGGTGGAGTCAGGGATACCGAATTATTTTGGACCACAGCGCTTTGGCCGGGACGCGCAAAATGTGGTCAAGGCCAGGGCTTTGTTTGCAGGTCAGCGCTACAAAAGACGCGATCGGGATATGTTTTTGTCTGCGGCCCGGGCGGAGCTGTTCAATCGTTTGCTTGCTGTCAGGGTAGAACGGGGTGACTGGGACAAGTTGCTGGCAGGTGATGTTGCCGGCCTGGACGGTAGCAACAGTTCTTTTGCCGTAACAGAACCTGATCAGGAACTGCTGCAACGGCTGGCTGACGGCGATATTCATCCGACCGGGCCAATGTGGGGCAAGGGTGAATTGCGAACTACTGGTATGGTATGCGAGCTGGAAACACAATTATGCTCGGGCATGCTGGCCAGCGGCCTGGAATCGCAGGGGTTACGACAGGATCGCCGCCAGCTGCGTGTCATGGTCAAAGATCTGAGTTGGTCTGAGTACCATGACAAAACCGGTCACCCGGCGTTGACTCTGAATTTCTTTTTGCCAGCAGGATCCTATGCAACGGCACTCTTGAATGAGCTGGGACCTGTGTCTGACATGTCGACGGATAAAAGGAACAATACCGATGCTTGAACTGCATGATCATGATCGTTGTCGCGAAATCAGAATCGCGCGCCCACCGGCAAATGCACTGGATTCGGAGACCAATAGCGCGATTACCAATGCTGTTGTTGCTGCCGCCGCAGAGGGATTTGGCGGTGTGGTCATTTCAGGGCAACCGGGCATGTTTTCTGCCGGGCTCGATGTTCCTGCGTTGCTAAAACTGGATGAGACTGGCATGGAAACGTTTTGGAAATCGTTTGTCGGTCTGCTGGAGACCATTGCCCGGTGTCCGGTGCCCCTGGTGTGCGCCATTACGGGCCATAGCCCGGCAGGTGGCGCGGTCATGTCCATATTCAGCGATTACCGTGTCGCTGCCCGGGGCAATTTCAAGATTGGTCTGAATGAAGCAGCCGTTGGCTTGCCGCTGCCGTCTATTATTTTTTCTGCGCTGAAACGACAATTGGGCGCACGTATCGCGGAACAGCTTGCGGGCCCCGGCATGCTGGTGAGCCCGGATGATGCGCTTGCATGCGGTCTGGTCGATGAGCTTGCTGAGCCCGAGCAGGTGATCGATACAGCAATATCGCGACTCCATTTGTTGCTGGGTGTTCCCGAGCACTCGATGCTGATCACCCGCGCCAGGGCGCGGGCGGATTTACATGCGTTGTTCGATGCATTTGGCGAGGATGATCTGAGCGCCATTATGGATGGCTGGTTTGACCCGCGAACCCAGACCGCGCTGGCCGATATGGTAGCTAGAATCGGAAGTAAGAAAAAGAAATAAACTATTGAAATTTAGTGAATTATTTCTTCAAGAGCACATACACTGCGCCGGTCCCGCCATGCGTGCGCAGGGCCGAACAATAAGCCAGTATCGCGGGGTATCGTTTTAGCCATTTGCGAACCTTGTTTTTCAATACTGGCCCGCGATCACCGGACCCCAATCCCTTTCCGTGAACGATGCGCACACAGCGCAAGCCACGCGCCAGACATTCGTCCAGGAATTCTTCCAGTGCCGGCCCCGCGTCGCGGATAATCATGCCGTGCAAATCGATCTCGGCTTCGATCGCAAACTTGCCACGCCGCAATTTTTTGAATGCCGATTGATGCAGGCCAGGGCGTTTGTAGCTGATTTGCTCACCCGTTTCGAGATCGGCATCATCAGGTCCGTGCAGACTTTCACTCAAAACGGCGCGTTCGTCGGCGCGCGAAAACCGTGCTTTTGGTTTCGGCCGGGAAACATCCAGCAACTGGCGATCGCTTTTTATCGGCTTGACATCGCCCACAGTCGACCGGAACAGATCACCGTCATTATCATCTTTGCCGCTGGCCATCTTGTTGTCCGTCTTGACATCCATTGCCCTGGAGTTTCAAGTATAGTGACTTCGCAAATTGCTGTGCCAGCACGGATGAAAGGCCGGTATGTACATTCTTTTGAGCAACGACGATGGTTACCGCGCCGAAGGTATTCGCCGGCTTGCCGGGTGCCTTTCGGATCTTGCCGATGTTGTCATTGTCGCACCGGAACGCGACCGCAGCGGCGCAAGCAATTCATTGACGCTGGACGATCCGTTACGGGTCAGCAAGGTGGATGAGAACACATATTTTGTTGACGGTACGCCCACTGATTGCGTGCATCTTGCGATTACGGGTGTGCTGGACAAGGAACCCGACATGGTGATATCGGGTGTCAATGCCGGTCCGAATCTTGGTGATGACGTTCTGTACTCGGGCACGGTGGCCGCGGCCATGGAAGGACGGTTCCTGGGTTTGCCTGCGATTGCAATATCGATGACCGGGGAGCTGCCGGAGCACTTTGCCACGGGCTGTGCGGTTGCGCAGCAACTGGTATCGAGGTTGCTCCGTGAGCCATTGCCGGCCGATACCATACTCAATGTCAATGTACCGGATGTCCCGGTTGACGAGCTGCATGGTTTCAGGGCGACCCGGCTGGGTCACCGCCACCGCGCAGAACCGGTCATACCGGCACTTGATCCCCGTGGGCGGCGCATTTTCTGGGTTGGGGCAGCAGGCGCCGAACAGGATGCCGGCCCTGGCACCGATTTTCATGCGGTTTCCGAAGGTTTTGTATCGGTGACACCGTTACAGGTTGATCTGACACGGCCCGATCAACTGGATTCATTAGGCACCTGGCTGGAGGCCGATCATGAATGATCGCCTTTTGCACGGTATTGGCATGACCTCGGCGCGCACCCGGGAGCGCCTCGTGAACCGGTTGAGAGAGCATGGGATACGCAACCCGCTGGTACTTGAACGTATTCGCAATACGCCGCGTCATCTGTTTGTCGATGAAGCGCTGGCCAGCCGGGCGTATGAAGATACTGCTTTGCCTATAGGTCATGGGCAGACCATATCGCAACCCTACGTGGTAGCGAAGATGAGTGAATCCATCCTGGAAGACGGGCGGCCGAAAAAGGCGCTGGAGATAGGCACCGGTTGCGGTTACCAGACAGCGGTTCTGGCGCCCCTGGTCGATCATCTGTTCAGTATTGAGAGGCTGATGCCATTGCACCGCCGGGCGCGACAGATGATGCACGAGCTGGATATTCAAAATGTACGTCTGCGTCACGGTGATGGCTGGCGCGGTTGGCCGGCCCAGGCTCCGTTCGATGCAATCATTGTCACTGCAGCACCCGAGCTACTGCCCGAAAAACTGCTGGAACAACTCGCTGATGGTGGCAGACTCGTCATACCTGTAGGCCCCTCCGGGCACCAGGAACTGTTGAAGATCACCCGCCATGGAGATGAGTTTGAGCGCAGTCGTCTGGGAGCGGTCAGTTTTGTGCCATTGGTGGAAGGAACCGGCTGATGCGCCTTTTTTCGGCACTCTATGACCGGGCGCTGTCCTGGTCCAGATACCAGCATGCACAGTGGTATTTGTGCGGCCTGAGTTTTGCGGAGTCTTCGTTTTTTCCAATCCCGCCCGATGTGATGCTTGCGCCGATGTGCCTGGCGCAGCCCCGACGTGCGTTTGCCTTTGCTGGCATGACGACCCTTGCATCAACCGCGGGCGGTGTGGCTGGCTATCTGATCGGTTTTTTCGGTATCAGCGCTGTAGAGCCTTTGCTGGTGAACCTGGGCTATATGGACGGCTATCTTCACGTCAAGGAGTGGTTTGGCGAGTGGGGTGTCTGGGCGGTTTTGATCGCGGGATTTTCTCCTATTCCCTACAAACTGTTTACCATCGCAGCCGGTGCGACGGCGATGGCCATGCCAGGTTTTGTGCTGGCCTCCGCAGTTGGACGGGGTATGCGGTTTTTTCTGGTTGCGGGGCTGATTCGCTGGGGCGGGGCACCGATGGAACAGAAAATCCGACTACATATCGATACCATTGGCTGGCTGACGGTCATGTTGTTGATAGTGCTGTGGCTGGTTTTTCGCGATTGAACAGCTTTTCGGGATTGTCCTGGCGTGACGGGCGGATGCCGCTCGTGGCCAGGATCATTGCCAAGGACATTGCCAGGGTCATGCTCGTCGCCATCGTTTTTGGCGCAGATCTCACTCTAGTCGGTTGCAGCGACGCTTTTCTACGCTGGGAACCGGATACCTATACCGTCAGAAACGGCGATACCTTGTACGGTATCGCATGGCGTTATGGGCTGGATTACCGGGATCTTGCGCACTGGAACCGCCTGAATGACCAAAACCTCATTTATCCCGGGCAAACGCTGATGTTGCAAAACCCGGGTGGGGTGAAATCGACTTCCGGGACGACAAGCGCGAGCTCTGGTTCATCATCGGGCAGCCGCGCATCACGCGGCTCTTCGGGCTCATCGGGCTCATCGGGCGCATCTGGCCCGGCCGCGCCATCGCGCGCCGCGGAGCCCGCTCCCGGTTTCGAATGGCCTACGAAAGGCCCTGTAGTAGCGGGTTTTGGCGCAACCGATTCGGTGGGATCGGGTATCGATATATCGGGCAGCGCAGGTCAACCGGTGGTGGCAGCAGCAGGTGGCCGGGTGGTCTACAGCGGCAGTGGACTTATCGGCTATGGTCAGCTTATTATCGTCAAACATAACAACACCTTCCTGAGCGCGTATGGATACAATTCGTCGCTGTCAGTCCGGCAAGGGGACACGGTACGGAAAGGGCAGCGGATCGCGCAGATGGGTGAGGGCCCGGGCAGACGCCCGATGCTGCATTTTGAAATCCGGCTGAACGGGCAACCCGTGAATCCGCTCAGCTATCTGACTGATCGTTGATAATCCCGTAATCAATGGTCTGGTCGGCAAGGCTGGATAACAAACGCGCATCGCAATGGCCGGGTGATAATAAATATACAATAAGAAGGAGCCGTTCAGTGACCAGACGGCAAGGAGAGACTGTCTCCGCGACCAGCGGTGATATGGGTGTTCGTGGACGCAAAGCTGCGTTGGCCCCAGGCAAAACCAAGGCATCTGAAAAAGCAGCGGCCGGAAAAGTTGTTCAATTAACAGCAGTCGATGGCACGAATGGCAAGAATGGTATTAGCGCCAGGCGAGCCAAATCGGCGGTTGGCAAATCCGGTGCCGATTTTCACGATGCGACCCGCTTGTATCTTAATGAGATCGGTATATCGCCGCTGTTGACCGCAGAAGAAGAAGTCTATTTTGCCCGCAAGGTGCAAAAAGGCGACGAAGCTGCACGTCATCGAATGATCGAAAGCAATCTCAGGCTGGTGGTGAAAATCGCCCGCAGGTACATGAATCGCGGTTTGCCGCTGCTGGATCTGATCGAGGAAGGCAATCTCGGTTTGATCCATGCGGTCAAGAAATTTGACCCCGAACGCGGTTTCCGATTCTCAACCTACGCGACGTGGTGGATACGTCAGACCATAGAACGCGGGATCATGAACCAGACCCGGACCATCCGTCTGCCGATTCATGTGATCAAGGAAATCAACGTTTATCTTCGCACTGCCCGCAAACTGACCCAGGAACTCGACCGGGATCCCACACCGGAAGAAATCGCACAAGTCGCACAAAAACCGAAAGCGGATGTGGAACGTCTGCTGGGTCTCAATGAGCGGGTAACATCCGCCAATGTCCCGGTAGGCAAGGATAATGAGCGTACCGTGCTGGACGCCATTCCGGATTCCGAAACCGCCGATCCCTGTCACCAGGTGCAGCACGACAACTTGCATGATGTGCTCGATCAGTGGCTGGCGTGCCTGAGCGACAAGCAATGTGCTGTCGTTGAAAGACGGTTTGGACTGCACGGGTATGAAAAATCCACGCTGGAGCAGGTCGGTGAGGAAATCGGCGTGACCCGCGAGCGCGTGCGCCAGATTCAGATGGATGCCTTGTCTCGCCTGCGCACCATCATGGAGAGTCACGGTCTGGGCTGCGATACGCTTTTCGACTGAACAGAGCTTCAGAAAAACATCAGGGCCGCGGCGACCCGGCGGTCTTCGTGTGCCAGGACGTTGAATGTGCGGCATGCGGCGGCGGTGTCCATGACTTCAAAACCGATGTTCCTGGACAGAAATTCATGTTGCACGGATGTATCGGGAAACCTGATCTGATTCCCGGTGCCCAGCAATACGATTTCCGGTTCCAGCTCTATGACCGGCTGCATGTCTGCCACAGTCAATAAATTGCAGTCCGCAATAATCCATTCCTCGACAATCGTTTCAGGGGTCAGGATAAAATGCCGTACAAAGGTCTGCTCACCAACCGTGATTTGACCCGCGGTGTAGGCGCGTACAAAATTGATTGTCAGGTTTGAATCACGGGTAAATTTCATACACCCACCATAACCGAATCATTGTGAAAAAATCATTATGAAAACCTCGATGCGGCTGGAGCGTCGCACGCCACCGGACACGGATCAGTTACCCGATTCATTGCCACCGCTGCTGCGCAGAATTTATGCTGCGCGTGGCATTCTCGATCCCTCGGATCTCGATTTGAGTTTACAAAAGCTGCGACCGGTAAGCGCGCTTGGCGGGTTGGACAAGGCAGTGTCGCTGCTGCTGGAGGCAAGAACACAGCAGCAAGGCATTACCGTTATCGGTGATTTCGATGCAGACGGTGCGACCAGTTCCGCGCTGGTGGTTCGCGCGCTCAGGGGTCTTGGTTTTTCACAGGTCGCCTATCTGGTACCAAACCGGTTCGAGTACGGATATGGCCTGACACCGGAAATCGTGGCGCTTGCGGCACAGGACAATCCCGGTCTGATTATCACCGTAGACAACGGTATATCCAGTATTGCCGGTGTGGACGCCGCGAAGGCAAAGGGCATCCGCGTCCTGATAACCGATCACCATTTGCCCGGGCAGCATTTGCCGGATGCCGATGCCATCGTCAACCCCAATCTGCATGATGATGAATTTCCCAGCAAGCACCTGGCAGGTGTGGGGGTCGCGTTTTATCTTATGGCCGCGCTGTCCGAAGCACTCAAAGACAAACTGACGCAGCCCTTTGTATTGGCGGAGCTGCTGGATCTTGTTGCGCTGGGCACGGTTGCGGATGTTGTCAGTCTGGATCACAACAACCGTATCCTGGTTTCCCAGGGGCTCACGCGCATGCGCGCAGGCCGCTGCGTACCCGGCATCAGCGCGCTGCTGGAGATCGCCGGTCGCGATCAGGAGCGGGTATCTGCCCAGGACCTCGGTTTTGCGGTTGCGCCAAGGTTGAATGCAGCCGGACGCCTGACCGACATGTCCCTGGGCATAGAATGCCTGCTGAGCGACGATCTCGGCGCTGCCCGGCCATTGGCGCAGGAGCTGGACCAGCTCAACAAGGAGCGTCGCCAGATCGAACAGCAAATGGAGCAACAGGCGCTGGCCTATTTGCAGGCGCTGGATCTGGATGCGCCGGGGGGTATGCCAGCGGCTTTGTGTCTTTTTGACGCCGCCTGGCACCAGGGCGTAGTGGGTTTGCTGGCATCCCGGGTGCGGGAGCGTACCCAAAGACCGGTGATCGCGTTTGCGCGGGGCGGAAATGGAGAACTCAAAGGCTCCGGTCGTTCTGTCGAGGGGCTGCATATGCGCGACGTGCTCGAAGCGATATCCACCCGCCACCCGGACCTTTTGTCAAAATTTGGCGGTCACGCCATGGCGGCCGGGCTGAGCCTGGATGAAAACCGGTTTGAGGAATTTGCAGCGGCC
>CBDUSC010000034.1:0-10521 GCA_965369735.1 uncultured bacterium | reverse complement strand
CGATGTCGATACTGCGCAGATCAACTATGACCGTACCATTATCCGCGCGCCAAAGGACGGTCTGGTCACGGACGTCATCATCGAAAAAGGAAACTTCGCCGCGCAAGGCCAGCCGTTGATGACATTTGTAGCCATACAGGATGTCTGGGTGCAGGCGGATATGACGGAGAACAACATCAGTCATATCAAGCCCGGTAACAAGGTCGAGATCGTATTCGATGTGCAGCCTGGCAGAGTTGTCAAAGGCACAATCAGAAGCATCGGATATGGTGTCAAGGCAGCAGAAACGACGTCAACGCCGGGGCAACTGCCAACCATTCAAAATGAACGCAACTGGCTGCGAGACGCACAACGGTTCCCGGTCCTGATCGACATCGATAGCAGCGAGCGATTGGCCGAGATTGGGCTACGGGCGGGTGGGCGTGCCGACGTCATTGTATTTACCGGGACGCGGCCGATACTCAACACGCTTGGTCGAATATACATTCGCATCAAGGGTCTGCTCTCGTATGCCTATTGACGCGGCAAACAAGATCGCAGCGCAAAGATCATATCGGCTGGCGTTTGGTCTTGCGTTGTCATTGTGGTTTACAAATGCGTTTAGCTGGCCGGCCTCGTTTGTTGCTGCGATCGTGGTGGCGATGATTCTGGCGATGCCATTACCGGCGCCGCCGCCAAAGCTCACGCTGATCATATACCTGAAGATTCTTGTCGCGTTGTTATTGGGCCTGGTGGTCACATGGCCGTTGAAAATGTACCCGATTGCGGGCCTCATATTTATTTTCCTGGGTTTGTTTCTGGCTTTCTTTTATGTCGGTATCGGTCGCGTGTCCGGGTTGACCGTGATGCTGGCGATCATCGGGCTCGCGGTTGTGCCGTCTATTGGTGCGAATTCTGTTGACGCAGCGGTCGCAATGGCGGGCGGGATGGCACTTGCGCTGGCATTTGTGCCGCTGTTTCTCTGGATATCCCACGCGGTTTTTCCCGAGATACCCATGCCGCGCCAGGCGGCAAAACCTGCTGAGAAAGCGCCCGAGAAAAAGAAACCGCCGGCCACCGTAGTCGCGCATTTTGCGTTGCGGCCCGTCATCGTCGTCGCCCCTGTTTTCTTTTTTATACTCTCGACACCCAATGGGTCGGATTACATCGCCATGTTGATCAAGGCAGCAACGCTTGCCGCTCAGGCCAATGTCGCTTCGACAACAAAAGCATGCAAGGAAATGATTATATCCACCGTCGTTGGCGGTCTGATAGCACTGGGTATATGGGAATTAACTCGTATGTGGCCATCGCTCGGCTGGTATGTGCTGTTGCACGTGATTGCTGCGTTATTTGTAGGCAGGAAAATGTTCAAGGGCGCGTCGCTGACGCCATCAGCGTCCATGTGGTCTTATGCACTGGTGACCGCGCTCATCATCAACGGGCCCGCTGTATTTGGCAGTGGCTTTACAGGCGAACCATCGGGTATGCGTAGCTGGATGCGCATTGCACAATTCCTGTTTGTTTCTGTCTATGCATCCGGGGCGGTCTACGTTTTTGATCATTTTTGGCAAGAAAAGCAACGCAAACAAGCGGGTCAAAGCAGCTGACAGGAATACCTGATCCGCGATTGATCAAGCAATCGCCGATCTGAGCGCGGTTTACCTTGCACAGCCATCATTTGGTCGCCTTGCCCGTGACGATTCCCCCCAAGTGCTGACAAACCCTTGGTGCAGAGGAGACAACCACCGATACCCGGTGCGTTGCAACGTAAACATGGGGAGAGTCCACGTGAATACCAGGAGAGTTCTTGGCGGCATTGCAGTCGCCGTATTGTTCAGTGCAACAGGCGCATACGCCGAGACGATTGCGCAAAAATCGGTCAATCGTGCCGGCGAAGTCATTGATGCAGCGATCGAGGCCCACGGCGGTGCCGATCGGCTAAACAATCTGAAAACCATAGTCCAGGAATCCGAAATGACCGGGAAGTCGGTTTTCCAGAGCCGAAAACCCGAACCGCCCTGGGATTCAAATTACAACATCGTTTTTAATGCAATTGATCTTGAGAATGAAATATTTGTCTCCCGAAACAAAGGCGAAGGTGGTGGTGGCGTATTCCACGGAGGGCCGATCATCAATGGCGACGAAAGCTATCAGATTAATTTCCGTGCCGGTACCGCCGCACCGATCGCAGAGCCCGATTACAACACCGCATCGGGCCCGTTCAACAGGATTACACCGGCATTGCTGATGCGTCAGCTCATGACCAGGAGAAACACCTCGCATTGGCTGGGTGAAGTGGAATTTGATGGTCGCTCACACGATGCCGTGACGCTGGTAATGGAAGTCGGCCCGGGTCTGACATTGTATTTTGACTCGGAAACGCATCTGCTGACCCGCAGCGAACGCGTTCTACCGCCATTTGGCAACGTCGAATACTTTTTCACCAACTACAAAACCATCGATGGTATCCCGTTCAACCAGAATTTTGAGCTATATGTCAGCGGTGACCCGAACCTGGATATCGATTTCAAGTCGACGAGCATTAATGTGCCGATTGAGCAATACACGGTCGTTCCATCCAACCTGGATCGAGTTGCGGCGGTGCAACCCGATGCGCTCAGTCTCCAGGAAATCGACGATGGCGTGTATTTGATCGGTGGTACGGGTACCTACGCCATGTTCGTTGAAATGGACGACTATATTGTGGCGGTCGGCGCAACAGCCGGTGTGCCGGATCGCATTGCCGAGTTGCGAAAAGAGGTGCCCGACAAGCCGATCCGCTATGCGGTGCTGACGCACCACCACAATGATCACCTGGTTAGTGTTCCAAACTATGTTGAAGAGGATGCGACGATCATTACTGTGAAGCAGAATGAAACCATCGTTCGCAACACTGCCGGTGAGGGTGCCAATGCACAACTTGAGTTTGTCGATGGCAAACGTGTCATTAGCAGTGGCGACCGGCGCGTGGAAATCCACGACATTGGTCCAACCCCGCACGCTGAGCATTTTCTTGTGGTCTATTTGCCGGAAGAAGGGATCATTTTTGAAGCGGATCATTTTGCATTGCCGCTGAATGGATCAAGTGCACCGGCAAATGCGAACACAGTGGCGTTTTCCAAAGCCATCGAAGCCCGGAATCTGGATGTCCGTAAATTCGTTGGTGCGCACAGCGCGCGTATCGGCGAAAAATCGGACCTGGTCGCAGCGTTGGAAATGGATGATGAAGTTGTCGCCCGAGGCGGCAAATAAGCTGAACCAGGCTTTATGACGCCCGACGGGGGCGGTTGAAGGCCCTTGCATCGGCAAGGGTCTTTTTATTGGGCTCCAGGAATTGCCCATATACCGGTAAGCATGGGGAATCCGACTGGAAAAATCTGCTCCTGCGGTCCACGCTAACTGCATGAGCGAATCATGCATACTTGCAATCGATCAGGGCACAACCAGCAGCAGGGCCGTCGCATTTGATGCGCAGGCAAATATTGTCTGTTCGGTGCACCAGGAGTTTCCACAAATTTTCCCAAAGGATGGCTGGGTGGAACATGACCCCGAAGCTATCTGGTCATCCCTGCTTGAGGTATCACAGCAAGCGTTCAGGGAAGCAGAAGAATTGGGCTACAGTGTCGCCGCGATCGGCATAACCAATCAGCGCGAAACCACACTGGTCTGGGATCGTGACAGTGGCAAGCCGGTTTACAACGCGATCGTGTGGCAGGACCGGCGTACTGCGGGTCTGTGCCGCAGGCTGCGCGACCAGGGTCTGGAAAAAATCATACAGGAGCGTACTGGTCTCTTGCTGGATCCGTATTTTTCAGCTGGCAAGATCGCATGGATTCTCGATCATACCGATTCGCGGGACAAAGCCGCTGCCGGAAAACTCGCGTTCGGCACGGTAGATTCATTTGTGCTGTGGCGTCTGACCAGCGGCGCAACTCATGCAACGGATGTCACCAATGCCAGCCGCACAAGCCTGTTCAATATCCATGAGCTTGAATGGGATACTGAATTGCTGCGCATATTCGATGTGCCAAAGGAGGTTTTGCCCGGCGTATTACCATGCGATGGCGATTTTGGTGTCACCGATGCAGGTCTGTTTGGAAAATCGATACCTGTGTTTGGTGTGGCTGGCGATCAGCAGGCAGCAACCATTGGTCAATGTTGCTTTTCGGAAGGGGACATAAAGAGCACATTCGGAACGGGTTGTTTTGTGATGTTGAACACCGGGTCAAATGCTGTCGCATCAAAAAACAAACTGCTGACAACGATTGCATATCAGTTCAATAATGAAACCCGGTACGCGCTGGAAGGATCCATTTTCATTGCCGGCTCGGCAATCCAGTGGTTGAGAGACGAATTACAGATTATCGATCATGCATCGGATACAGAAAAAATCGCAGCGGGTCTGGATGACAATGCGGGCGTGTACCTGGTACCGGCATTTACCGGCATGGGTGCGCCGTACTGGGATCCCGATGCGCGCGGCGCATTGTTTGGCATTACACGCGCAACCGGCCGGGCGGAGCTGGTCCGCGCAGCGCTGGAGGCGGTGGTTTACCAGACGCATGATCTGCTGGATGCGATGGCACAGGACGGGGTGACACCCGCGGCATTGCGTATCGATGGAGGCATGGTGGCCAACAACTGGTTCGCGCAGTTTTTGGCCGATATTTTGCAACTGCCGGTTGATCGGCCAAAAATTGCAGAAACAACCGTGCTGGGGGCGGCCTATCTTGCCGGCCAAAAAGCCGGTGTTTATGGCAATCCGCCGGAGTTTTCGGGAATCTGGCAACGCGATGCCCGGTTCGAGCCGTCACTGGAATCAGAAACCAGGGAGCGGTGTTTGGCCGGCTGGCGCAGCGCAGTACGACGTGTATTATCTGCGCATGATTGAAACTGATGAGCGACGCACAAGCATGAATGAATCGGGTATGCAGCATGGGTTGTCACCAGCGGCACTGGCAAAGATTCTGGAAGTTACGCAGAAGCTCGCAGCACCGTATGACCTCATTAGCATGCTGACCGAGGTGGTGGAGGCTGGCAAGGAAGTACTTGGCGCAGATCGCGGCACCTTGTGGCTGTACGAAAAGGATGAAGACGAACTGGTGATGCAGGTTCCCAAGTGGGATCCGCCGGTACGCCGTGAATCCGGCATCGGAATTCTGGGTCAGTGTGAGTTAAAAAGAGAAATCATAAATGTACCCGATTGCGGCGAGGACTCACGATTTATCGATGTCATCGGTCAGGCTACCGGTTACCAGACCCGATGTGCGCTCTATGTGCCGTTGATCGGATATGACGATTCAATGGTCGGCGTGATGCAGCTACTCAACAAACATGAAGGTGTCTTTGACAAGAATGATGAAATGATTGCTGCGTCGCTGGCCGCGCAATGTGCGGTTGCGTTGCAACGTACGCGCATGAACGAGACTTTG
Source organism: uncultured bacterium (assembly GCA_965369735.1). Lineage (GTDB taxonomy): Bacteria > Pseudomonadota > Gammaproteobacteria > Steroidobacterales > CBDUSC01 > CBDUSC01. The sequence goes on along the minus strand of CBDUSC010000034.1, from coordinate 5,107 downwards.
CTGCGCAAGGAACGTCTTGACGAAGAGGTGACGGTCGCGCGCGAGATACAGATGAGCACATTGCCGACCGTGATGCCCGAGGTGCCCGGTTACGACGTGTTTGGTACATTTTTGCCAACCGACCAGACCGGTGGTGATACTTTTGACCTGGTCATACTGAATGATCAGCTGTTTATGCTGATGGGCGATGCAACCGGACACGGGTTTGGTCCCGCATTATCTGCTACCCAGATGCAAGCCATGCTGCGCGTCGCTTTTCGCTGCGGTGCCGATCTGGATGCCGCCTTTTGTCACGTCAACAACCAGATGGCTGAAGATCTCCCCGATGATCGCTTTGTTACCGCTTTTATGGGATTCCTGGATCCGCCCAAACACACGGTGCGGTTTCATTCCGGTGGGCAGGGGCCGATTTTGCATTTCCATGCGGCTACCGGCGACTGCGAGTGGCACAAACCGACCAGTTTTCCGCTTGGAGTGCTTGAAATACAGGAACCGGGTGAGGCGAAAGTCCTGGATATGCAGCCTGGCGACATACTCGGTCTGATTTCCGATGGTGTATATGAGTATGAGAATCTGAGTGGCGATCAGTTTGGGGAAAGCGGTGTTGGAGGGGTGGTGACGGACTACCATGACTCGTCAATGTCCGAACTTGCAGATCGCCTGTTGATCGCAACTTTTCAGCATGGCGATGAGGTCCCGCAGGCCGATGACATCACCGTAGCCCTGATACGGCGCAACAGCAGCTGAATTTACCTGTAAATACATTGACATAAGCCTCTCCTCTGGTGCTGGAGGGGCCCCGGTGGTACGGTCATGGGTTACACTGGACGTGTAGGTTACAAAGCCGGTTGCCAAAAATCATGATAGAAAAAAAATTCGCACGCAGCTTTGATACGCTCAAAGATATTGTCGCCTTTACCGAGCAGTTTTTCGAAGATCAGGACATTGACCCGTCTTTACGCACAGTTGTCGATCTTGCTGTGGAAGAACTGTTTGTCAACATGGTCAAGTACGACACCGAGACCACAGAAAATATCCTCATCGGGATGAAGCAGGATGGGGAGGGCATAGAAGTCCGTCTGACCGATTTCGGTGTTGATAAATTTGATCCCACCAAGATCAGGAAAGTGGATATCGATGCGCCGCTGGAAGACAGGGAGGCAGGCGGTCTTGGGCTGTTCCTGGTGTTGAAAATGGTTGATGCCATTCACTATGAGTACAAAAATCGAACCAGCCAGATAACGTTCTGGAAACGCGCAGGGGACAGCCATGTTCAGCATTGATTTCGGCGACTCTGGCGAAATCGTTATCAGTGGGCGTCTCGACGCTGCGCAAGCCGAAAAAGCACAGGCTTTTCTGGACGGAGTGCCGGAACCCGGTGTCATGGACATGGGGCAGCTCGAATATATATCCAGCGCCGGTCTTGGCGTGTTGCTAAAGACCCAGAAGAGGCTGATGGCATTGGGTGGCGGGCTCAAGCTGGTCAACGTGGGCAACCATATTAACGACATATTCAAGTACTCGGGTTTCGACAAGTTGTTTGAAATCGAAACCGGTGGTGATTCGGTCTGACCGGTACGGGGGCACAAACGGCATGGGGGCAGCGACACACATACACAATCGGATCACCAACTTTTTCCGCCGTGCCGCGTATTTATGAGTAAGGACCGGGACGCCGAGCTGATTCGTGAATGCCAGCGCGGTAACCGGCAGGCACTGGAACAGCTGGTCAGCCGCTATGAGCAGCCGATATTTAACGCAGCTTTTCGCCTGCTGGGAGACCGGGACGACGCACACGGGGTGACCCAGGATGTGTTCCTGAAGGCTTTTGAACACCTGGATCAATACAACCCGAAGTACAGGTTTTTTAGCTGGATATACCGGATAGCGATCAATGAATCGATCAACCGCCTCAAGCAGCACAACCGGCAAACGGAATTCGATGAGCGGACCGTCAGCGATTTACGTGGCCCGGATGAATTGGCGGATAGCGATCGCATCGGGGAGTGTGTACAAGTGGTTTTGATGCAGTTACAACCGGAATATCGCACAGTCATCGTGCTGCGCCATTTTGCCGAGTGCTCCTACCGGCAAATTGGTGAAATCCTACAGATTCCAGAAAAGACTGTAAAATCAAGGCTTTACTCGGCTCGCCAGCTAATGAAAGACAAGCTTGAAGAAAGTGGCCTTTTGGGATACTGAGTCAGAGTCATGATTAACGACAAACATCGCGATCTGATCAATGCCGCCATAGATGGTGAACTCGACGACGCCGGTCGTACGGAGCTCGATATCCTGCTCAAGGAATCGGATGAAGCAAGAAAACTGCACAAGGATCTCCAGTCCATCGGTCAAATGCTGGATGAGATGCCGGATGTTGCTCCACCACCGGGCCTGAGGCAGTCGCTGATCAACCAGATTTCGCTGCCTGCATCGCCGGCCAAAGACCGTGGCGATGCCAGAGCACGCTTCCAGTTACTCCCGTTTGCCTCACGCTATGCCCTGGCACGATATGCCGTGGCTTTTATCGCGGGCTTCGTGGTAACGGTTATAGGATATGAGTATGCAGCCAATGGTGTACCAGGCAACGAGATTGCTGATCTTGTAGGTACAATGGTCAGCAGCCACGACGTCCCGGCAACTACGGCCAAAAACATCGAAACCCTGGAGCTCGAGGCGCTGACCGGCGCAGTAACATTGCACCGCAGCAACGGGCTCTATATTCTTGAATTCGACCTGGATTCGTCGGGTGAGGTAGAACTGACGATGGATCTGGTGGGTAATCACCTGATATTTGACGGTTTTGCCCAGCTGGACAGCGATCTGCAGTCGGTACAGGTGGTGCATGGCGTATTGCGCGTGACGCATGAAGGCCAGAGCCGCTTTGCGGTGCTGCTGCGCCCGGTGGCGGATGCCACCGAGGATGCGCCAGGCAACGTGGCAATCAGTTTTTACGCCGGGGGCCGGCAGGTACACGAAAGTGTGCTGGAAACGCCCCGGTAACGTGCTTGTGAACGACCAACCTTTTGTTTGTTCGCGAGTATTTAGCACAGATATTCTGCAAACACCCGCTATTGGGGAAAGAGAAGAGGAGCAGACCAATGTCAAGTAACTCAACCAACAAAACGATCGGTCTTGTAATTGGATTGATCGTCATCGTGGCAGGGGTCGCCTACTTTGGTGGTTTCCCGCCGGAACGTGATGTGGTGGGCACGATTGTACCGGCCGAGCGCTATCGCGCTGACAATCAATTGTCGCAGGAAGACGTACAACTCGGTGACGAAGGCGTCGCACAGTTGATGCAGACCGATGTATACGAACTCATGATCAATGATGAGGACTTCCGCGCGATGGCAAGCGATCCTGCGTTCCAGGCCCTGGCCCAGCATCCACAGGCGCTGGAAGCTATGGCGCGTAGCCCGCAGGCCTTTACGGCGCTTGCCCGGCATCCGAAGGCAATGGAAGCCATGGCGCGTAACCCTGAGGCATTTTCAGCCATGGCGCTGAGCCCACAGGCATTTGATGTGATGGCCCGTGATCCCCAGGGGTTTGCGGCGCTGGCGCGGGATGTCAATGCACAGGCGGCATTTTCACAAAATGCCCAGGCCTTTTCCGTGATGGCTCGCGATGCCAAGGCATTTGAAGCGCTGGCACGGGATCCGAAGGCGCTGGCAGCGTTTTCCCAGAATGCCCAGGCATTTGAAGTCATGGCACGCGATCCCAAAGGATTTGCGGCCATGGCCAGCCAGCCACAGGCGATGCAAGCCATGGCGCGTTATCCGCAGGCATTTGGCGCGCTGGCCAGATATCCGCGTGCGTTTGAAGCCATGGCCAACAACCCGCAGGCCTTCGAAGCTTTCGCCAGAAACCCCAAAGGTTTTGCGGCGATGGCCAGAAATCCCAAAGGGTTTGACGCACAAGCCAGTCATCGCATGATCTATGCACAGAGCGCGCAAGCCTTTGAAGCTTTGGGTCGCGATGCACAAGCAATGCAGGCCCTGGCCAGCAGCCCACAGGCTTTTGAAGCGCTGGGTCGCAGTGCGCAGGCATTCCAGGCCATGGCACGCTACCCGAAGGCATTTGAAGCGATGGCACGCAGCCCGCAGGCATTCGAAGCGCTGGCACGCAGCCCGCAGGCATTCGAAGCCCTTGGCCGCAATGCCCAGGCGTTTACAGCGATGGCACGCAGCCCGCAAGCTTTTGAGGCCCTGGCACGTCATCCGCAGGCACTGGCTGCAATGGCGCAAAGCCCGCAGGCGTTCGAAGCATTTGCAAATAACCCGCAGGCTTTCACTGCAGCCGCAAGAAGCCCACAGGGTTTTGAAGCAATGGCACGCAGCCCGCAGGCGTTTACGGCGCTGGCGAATGATGCCCAGGCCATGGAGGCCCTGGCACGCAGCCCGCAGGCATTCGAAGCCCTAGGCCGCAATGCCCAGGCGTTCACAGCGTTGGCAAGAAGCCCGCAGGGTCTGGCCGCGATGGCCCGTCACCCCAACGCAATGTCCGCGATGGCACGCAGCCCGCAGGCTTTTGGTGCCCTGGCACGCAGCCCGCAGGCATTTGAAGCGCTGGCCAGCAATGTACAGGCATTTGGAGCCCTGGCACGCTACCCGCAGGCATTTGAAGCGCTGGCACGGTCACCGCAGGCATTTGCCGTAATGGCACGCAGCCCGCAGGCGTTTGAAGCGCTTGGCAGAAATGCCCAGGCATTTGAAGCCCTGGCACGATCGCCGCAGGCGCTGTCAGCAATGGCACGTAGCCCGCAGGGATTTGCTGCAATGGCCAGATACCCGCAGGCATTTGAAGCCCTGGCGCGCAACCCGCAGGCGTTTTCAGCCCTGGCACGCAACCCGCAGGCATTCTCCGCGATGGCCAATCAGCCCGCTTTCCAGGCGCTGGCGAGAAGCCCCAATTTTTCAGCCATGCTGAATGATCCGGGTTTTGCAAGAGCAATGGAGGCCAGAGCGATTCAGAATCGTTGATACGACCGCAAAGCGTATCAACCAAGGGCGCAACAACGAGGCCGTTTGTCGAAAGACAAACGGCCTTTTTTTTGTCTTGCAATACTGATACCAGCTATGCTTTTCTTGAAAGATGGGGTTTGTAC
>CBDUSC010000033.1:0-10611 GCA_965369735.1 uncultured bacterium | reverse complement strand
TCAGCTTGAGCTGCGTATGTTCGTACGTAAATGCCGGTCATCCGGCGCGCGCGGGCCGTTATCGTGTGCGTTGTCTAACAACCAATATTGATAACGGCGCCGTAATGCAATCACTCATTTTATGAGGTGCCGATATGCAACGTTCAATACCTGGTTTTTTACAGGGCTTTACACAGGCAATGATGTCCCTGGCATCGTGCGCTGCGGTCGCATTGTTTCTCCCCGGCATCGTGACCGCAGCCACCGATGCCCCCACCATCCGTCTTTTCCCGACCACAGTACTGGAAGACATACGTCAAACCAGCACGGTTGCGAGAGAGATGGAATCCGGTTTGCAGCAGGTAATTGGCAAGCTCGAGCAACAGCAGTTGCTCTATGAGCAGTCCAAATGCGATGGAGCCGAGGGCGATCGCGGTTGCGAACGCATTGCCAAACAACTCGGTGCGACCTATCTCGAGATGCTCAACATTATGAACGAGCGCCTCCCGGATATGGAGCACACGGTGAACAACACCAGGCTCAGCCTTGAGAAACGTCTGCGCAGTGAGTTGGGCAAAAAAATGACGCCCTGGTCATTGCAGGAAAACCTTCTGGGCAATCAGTCTGATGGAACACCAAAAGTGTCGCCGCGTCTGCGTGGCCGTTCCGGTATGCGCCTCAGCGAACGCTTCAACCAGTATTACCAGCTTGTAGCGCGTGCCGGCACCAAGAGCGACCAGTCGCTGGCGGTTATGGCGTCGGATATTTATCTCGATATGTCCGAGACCTCGGATCTGATCGCCCGTACGCGCGAGGAAATCAACCGCGCCACGCTGATGGAACAACTCAACCAGTCATTTGGAATCATCACACCTGAAATGATGGGCGTGGTTGAAGGCGTCAAGACCATTTTGTTTGGTGAAGCCGAGACCGGCTTGCAAATCGCCGGCCCGCCGCCGAGTGATGTGAATGAGACCTATAGCAGCCCGCTCGAGTTTTGAGCGAAAGATTTTGTCGACACAGTACTTTGGAGGTGTGTCATGCGATTATCATTTTTCATAAAAGTTTTGTTTTTGCCGGTTGCGCTGCTCGCGCTTGCCTCATTGTTATCCGCCTGCACACCCACCCAGAGTGCATGTGCGAGCCCGCAATCGCGCAATCTTGACAAGGCGATAGGCGAAGTACGTCACTCGCTGAGCAACGGTTGCGAAGCCAGCTTCAGCCGCTACATGGAAGACCTGTTGTTGATTGCTGAAGGTGATCCGTCACCGGATAACAAGCGCTCATTCAGTGATTTCCTGCTTTGGTCGGCTGATGAAGGTTTGCTGAGCAAACGCCAGGCGCAGAATATTTACAACCGTTACTTCAATGTGAAGTTTGTAGCGCTGCAGGGTGATTACAATAATTGCTCATCTACTTGCCCGCGCATAAGCCATGTGCTGGCCGAGATGGAAGCCGAGCTGAACGACAAGGAACGCGGTCTGTTGCGCGTGGCGCTGGATAACCAGGGCTACTACCGCGCTGACCAGTTGCTCAAGGAAACCGAGCTCGTACTCGAGGCGACCTGCATCGCCTGTGAGGCCGGCAATCGATAGGCCATTTGTCGGAATGAATCATGAGCCGGACCACTAAAAACATCCCCACCCGTAACAGCCCCACGAGTAACAGTTTCGTGCAGGGTCTGAGCGCGGGCGCACTGATCACCCTGATCGCCAGCGCCGCGCTCATATACCTGTTCGATCACAACGGTCTCTTGAGTATATCGCTCGTTCAATGGCCACAGATCGACGAGTGGTTGCGGTGGACTTACGTCAATCTTGGTTCGTCCATACCGGCGTTTTCGATCCTGCTGGGTTTGTTCGTGCTCCACATGCGTGAGCTCAATAAACACCTGAAATCAGGCCGCTCGGTCGAAGATATCACACGGCTTGATCAGCTGACTGAAACCTGGATGAGCCTGTTTTTTGGTGTGGGCGTGATCTGGACAGCAATCGGCATGCGTGGTGCCTTGTTGTTTGCGCTGGGAGACCCCGACGAAACCATACAGGCTGGCGCATTTGCCGTGCTCCAGAGAATGGTTGACGGGGGAATCCTGCTTGCATTGTCTACCACTATCTTTGGCGGCATCGGCGGATATCTGATGCGCGTAATCAAGACTATTACCCTGGGTAATGATCTGCAGCGCTTTTATGAAGCACATACACGCGAGGATTCTGCAATAACGCAGCAGTTGCTGGAGCAGATCGATGAGCATCTCGTGGATGCATTGACCGCCATGGGAGCGCAGGGTGACGACCGTGCATAGGAATCGCATGCAGATGGTCTCCGCGATGATGCATGCGCATCAGGCCGGTGGCATGGAAGAGTTGCAGACCGACGTCATGCGTTTCATGGCCATCCTCGCGTTTTGCCTGGTCGCCATTTTTGCGCTGGTACAAAGCATCCCCTTGTCGCCTGCAGAACCTGCGACAGTTGAATCACCACCTGTAAAAGCTGAAATAGTTTCGGGGCCGGAGACCCCTGACTTATTGCCATCCGATATGGCAAACCCCTTGCACTCCGGCCCCGTTTTTGACCCGGTGACGCCAAAGCAAAAACCAAAGCCAAAACTCGACGCGGCATCGGTAACCCGATTCGCGTATCGCAGCCCGGCGCCGAAAAAACCTGTTGCACAGACGGTTGTCGCTACACCGCCGCCTGAACCGGCCCCAAAACCAAAACCAGAACCAGTATCAGAACCAATGCCAGAGCCGCAAAAGGGTTTTACCTTGAGGTTTGCATCAGCCACTGCACTGCGCGAGTTGGTTGGAAATAATCAGGTCAGGTTTTTTGCACTTACGAGTTCTGAAAGCTGGCGTTTGAACGAGCAGCGTGGACAGCTCTATTTCGCATCATCCAGGCGCCCGCGCCAGATGCACGAAATGACGTCAGCGACCGTACCCGCAGAAGTGCTGAGCGCGCTCAACCGTGCCGGCGTCTCGCAATCGCGTGAATCGGTGCGCTGGGGCGTGGTGTTGACCGACAGCACAAGCAGGCAACTGCAACAGATATTGCGCAGCCACGAGGGTGGCGCGCTGACCATTTTGAGCAACGGTTCAGTGAAATTGGAGCCGGCGGGTGGAAACACGGGTTCCCGGGGTGGTCCGGCATGAACACCCAGAGGTTTTGTCGCAAACTCGGAAGTCTCTCCCTCGGCGACTGCCTCTCCCGGGCGTCTTGTGGTTTTCGATCCGCCGGTTCCATCCTTGTCCTTGCGCTGTTGTCGGGTTGTGCAAGCAATGCGCAGACCTGGACAAGCTGGGGTACCGACCTTGGTACCTGGAGCGAGTACAAGCTCGAACCCTATCTCGTCGAAAGGTTCACAACGCACCCCCGCTTCAAGGGCGAAAAGCTGATGTTTGTCGCGCAGGCGAACGAGCAGGCACAGGTTGATGATCTCAGCCGGTCGATGAGGCAACGATTGTATGACCAGATGCTATCCAACCCGGGAATCCGGGTGGTGGATGGATCCAAAACCGATGACCAGGCATTCGTGTGCAAGGCATCCGATATTGCCCATTATCGAATAACCGTACAGACAATTCGCGTATCCAGCGGCCGCTACCAGGTCACCGTCAAGGCCTATGATCTTGAAGACCAGGTGTGGGTATCGGGCTTTTTGAAACAATGGCAGGGCGATCTGGACAGAAACCAGCGGCGTGCCTTTGACCGCAAGCGTTCAGATAACTCACAGCTTGGTGCGCGTGCCCTGCCGTTCAAGCAAACCCAAACTGACCTGCTCGCAGAGAATTTGTCCGAGAAGCTGCGATGCGCGTTGAGCGATCAGGATGAGCTGCGTGTCAATCTGAGTGACAAGGCCACGCACGTTGCGCTGGAAACCACGCCGCAGGTTGTCGCGAATCACTTGTCAAAAACGCGTGCAGTCCGGGTTTCCGGTAGTGATGCCCCGTTTTTGCTGAGCTCAACCCTGCATGAAGTCGATCAGGGTCTGTACCAGTACTGGGTGGGTATCAAACCGGTTGGTGCAGAGGCTGAATCGTCCGGCGCCGAAGCCAGCGCATACATACGTCTTGGCCGGGTTGATCACGAGAGCGTTGAAGTACCGTCGCTGGTGGTGACGCCGCCCACGCATACCCCGCCACCGGGAAACACTCACGGAAATCGCGCGCTGGTATCGACGCTGCGTGTGATCACGCCACCAAAGGATCGTTATTGTGAGCGCGCAGATCCATGGAGTCATGGTCGTCGTATCGCATCCAGCGGAAAAACCATGGGTCCGGGTGATTGTTTTGCCCTGGAAATGAACCTGTATCGAGATGCATACGTGTTTTTCCTGAGTCATCACCCGGTGGATGGTCTTGTGTGGTTGCGCAACCAGTGCAATAGCGATCACCCCATGCGCACTGCACCGCGCGGCCGGTACCGTTTTCCCTCACCGCACAACCAGCTTGTGTTCGAGGGTTCGAAAGCAGCCGGTCTGGAGACCTTTTATGCCATCGCGGTGGCCGATTGGGATACCGCTCAGGAAATTACTGCGAACCTGCAGCAGTTACCCGTTCGTTGCACCCGGCACACAGTGGCCGGTCTGCGCGAACAACAGCTGGCCGGTTTTCTGCCCAAACTCGATTCAATTGTTAGCAAGACAAACGGCGCGCTGGACTGGCAGGCAGTGCGCGTATTGCATTCGGATTAGGAGAGCAAGACATGCTGAGACTCCTTGGTTTTTTGATCGGCAGTGCGGTAGCGCTGTCGCTGATGCTCATTGTCGCCGGTCGCATAGAACCATCGGTGCTGGATCATGCCGCTGAGGATGTGCAGCGCATTGCAATGAATGTGGTGCAGGCTACCGAAGAATCAATTCAAAAACCTCTACCAGAGCCGGTGCCAACGCCATTACCGGAGCAACTGCCAGAACAATTACCAGAACAATTGTCAGAACAATTACCAGAACCGGCACCAGAAGCCATCGAGCCGACCATCGTTGAACCGGTTTCGACTGGTCCAGCCGGGCCGGGTTCATCCAGGCCGGGCGAGCAAACCGTCGAACGCGGTTATGAGCCAAGCCTTTTTGATCACCGCGTATCGCCATTGGTCAAGGATCCGGAAACCGAGTTACCGCTGGATGAACAAATGCAGGCCGAGGGTCTTTTGTGGCATGTATTCTGGGATCCTTTCCGCAGCGAAATTGCGGCTACCGGTTTTATCGATCAACTGGAGTCCATAACAGGGCTTAACTACGGCGTCATCCGCCGCAAAATCGGGGTGTATGAAGTGGCATTTGCCTATGCCACAGAAGAAGAACGCGATGCAGGTCTGCTGACCATCGAGCAGGCGACCGGTATTTCCTTTGCGGAGTGGCAGCAATGAAAACCAGCTCTGTTTCGCGAATCTTCTGGTTTACCTTGTGGTCGGTTGCGCTGCTGGCCGTTGCCATTCCGGCAAAGGCGCGGGTATATACAGGTGATCTGGATCTGAGCGATGCCTGGAGTAATTACCGTGCTGGCAGTGCAAGCGCAATACCCGCAGTCCGTTTTCCATATATGCACTGTTTTGAAAAAGCTGCCAAACAAAACGATGTACCGCTGACTTTGTTGCTTGCCGTTGCCCGTGGAGAAAGCGATTTCAACCCATCGGCCAGATCAAAAGCGAACGCACACGGGCTGATGCAAATATTGTGGCCGGGTACCGCGCAGCACCTGGGTATTCATCGTCTGTCCCAGCTCTATGACCCTTGCACAAATGCCGATGCAGGTGCCCGTTATCTCAAGGAGATGATCCAACGATACAAAGGCGATCTGCATCTGGCCCTTGCTGCTTACAACTATGGTCCGCAACGCATACAGGTGGGCGCCGATGAGATACCGCGGGGTGCCGAATGGTACAGCGGGTACATTTTCCGGCACCTTGACTATGTGCTTGGAAGTGGCGTTCGCCGGGCACCGGATGAGGCCATGGTGTCGTACTCGGACGAAGGAAAACTGGAATTGCTCAGCTTTGGCGAACCCTACCGCGCGGAAGCATTTGTCCAGTCGCTGGAAGAAGCCCAGCCTGATCTCAGGCTGGACTGGTTTCGCGACGGCGTAGGTGAATTCCGCGTGATGCTTTTGTATGACAGCCGCGAGTCATTCGATAAAAGCCTGTCACGACTCAGCGCCGCGGGTTTCCCCGTCCAGTAAGCTTGAATGAGGCTGACTAGATGTTCATGAATAAAAAAATAACAAATTCTGTTTTGGCAGGCATTGCATTGCTTGTGTTATCTGCTGCGACATCGGTTGCCGGCGAAACCTACGTTGATTACGCACCCGTGGTGCGTGTTGATGAGGTTTACGAAACATACAATATGCCAGTCAAACGCGAGGAGTGCAGTTTCGAGCGCAACTCGCGGCAACGGCAGGCAGACCGCAGGCTGGCGGGTGATGTGAGGCAGCACACTGCCGGCCTTACTCTGGTCCAGTCGATACAATTTGATGCCGATCATGTGCGCAACCAGCAACCGACCAGGCGCTGCCGGACGGTAACCCAATACGAATCGCATAAGCGCGTCGCCGCATACAAGGTGACGTATCGCTATAACGGGGCGACCTACACAAAGCGAATGAAGTTTCACCCCGGGGATGAGGTCAAGGTCCGGGTGCGAGTTGACCCCTCAGGGCACTACACAGGTGTCGCTCACCGGTAGCGGCGCTACATTGCTTTGGCGGCACGCGCGTATATTTCGTTTCTGAATATCAGCGTCATTTGCCCCGCGTCCGATTCCTCAAAGGTAATCAGATGCAGGCTGCCGGGCACCAGCTCTTCGATAAATGTGTTGTCGTTTTCATAGGGGCGCAGCTTTGATGACAGCAGGCCAAAAGAGACATTCAGAGCGTCGCCACCGGCTGTAATCACCATGCGGCCATAAAAAGGATGCTCGTAGACTCCGGCATAACGACCCGCGCCAGGAGATTCATCCAGGAACCTGGCATTGCTCGCTTCGATTCCGGCATCGCGTCGCTCCCTCATTGCGACGACATCGGCAAGCTCCTTTTCATATTTTTCCGTCAGGTTTTCTTTGCCAAGCACTATGTCGTAGGCGTAGCTGGCAATGACGTCGGCAAAAAAGATGCTACCCGAATAGCCGTTTGTCAGTACCACAACACCAATGCCGTGCTCGGGCATATAGGAAAGATGTGATCGATAACCGGGGTAGGTTCCAAAATCATGTATCAGCAGGTCGCCTTCATAATCTGATCTATACCAGCCCAGTTCATATTCAAAACGTTTGTATTTGTAAAATGATGCATCGACATCGGCATGCGCGGTGTGTATGCGATCCATCACGCGAGCCGGAAAATACTGGATATCACCGATTCGACCACGATTCATATTGACCTGTGCCCAGCGCGCGAGATCTTTTGCGCTGGAAAAATGACCGCCCGCCGCGTGCATGGTGGAATCCAGTTTTGCAAATGGCAGGCGTTGCAACTCACCGCGCCAGTCATAACCCACCGCAACCGGCAGGTCACCGGTTTTAGAATAGTAGCCGGTGGTGTGTGTCAGATTGAGTGGCTTCAGGACAAAACGCTCGATGGATTCCTTCCAGGATCCGTTCTCCTCCAGATCATCGAGAATCATGCTTGCGACAATAAAACCGGTGTTGGTGTATTCGAAACTCGTATCACCGGTAACGCTTGCGCCAAAAATCTCCAAAAGTTTTGCACGGGAATAATCCCCGGTGTACGCAGTGCGGAACTCGAACGCATCGTTGCTCTGATGGCCAAAGGAACAGGACAGCAAATCGGTGATCTTGATTTCGTGATCTTGAAGGGCGGCAGTATCTGCGAGCTCCGGCAGGTATTTTGTGACGCTGGCATTGAGATTGAGCTGGCGATGGGCTTCGAACATGGCCGCGGCGGTAGTCGTCAACGACTTGGTAGTCGACGCTATATAGAATAATGTGTCGGGCGTAACGGGGATCTCGTCTTCGACATCGGCATAGCCAAAACCGCGTGCGTAGATCAGCCCTTTGGGGCCGGTGACCGCGATCCCAATGCCGGGCGCGGATTTGACCGCATCGATGGCCGCCGGGATGAATGTATCCAGGGTGCTGGTCATAGCCTCGGCCAGCTGATCGGCCCGATTCGTTTGGGTACTTGAATTGGCCTGCGCGGCACAGCCGCAGGCAACGGTGATGAGCGCGGCAAAAGCGACACGACAAAGGCCTCTGTCAAATATGGACATAATCACTCCGGGCGCGGACCAGAACGGCATCATAATGGGCTTTCTGCTAGAGTTATAGCGGTTTTGGGGTACGTGCTGAGGGGCAGGTGGCTGGTTTATTCACCGAGTTGAAGCGGCGAAATGTTTTTCGCGTTGGCATCTTTTACGCCATCGTGGCCTGGGTGCTGTTGCAGGTTGCGGACATTGTCATACCGGCCATGGGCATCCCCGACTGGGGCCTGCGCTTTATCATGCTTTTGCTGGGCCTGGGTTTTCCCATCGCACTCATTTTCGCCTGGGCATTCGAGATTACACCGGACGGTGTCAAGCTCGAAAAAAATGTGGATCGCAGCCAGTCGATTACCGGTCACACCGGGCGAAAACTGGATTTCATTGTCATTGGTGTCCTGGTTCTTGCGGTTGCTGGACTGGTTGCTGAGCGGTTTCTTTTTCGCTCGGGCGAGAGTCAGCCGTCAGGCACTACCCTTGCTACGGATATTTCCGGCGCTGATGACGCCGCGGTTTCAGCCCCGGTCGTTCGTGAACGCAAATCCATCGCCGTCATTCCCTTCGATAATCGCAGCGCCGATGAGGAAGACGCTGAGTTTTTCGCCGAGGGTATGCACGATGACATCCTGACATTGTTGTCCAAAATACACGATCTCAAAGTCATTTCCCGCACATCGGTGCAAAAATACAAAAACACGGAAAAGACCATCCCGGAGATCGGTGCCGAGCTTGGAGTGGCTACCGTCCTCGAGGGTGGTGTGCAACGTGCCGGTAACCAGGTGCGTATCAATGTTCAGCTCATCGATGTCTCTAACGATGAGCATCTTTGGGCCGAGACCTATAACCGCCAGTTGACCGCGGAGAACATATTTGAGGTGCAAGGTGAGATTGCCAGTGCGGTTAGTTCGGCACTTGAAGCAACACTGAGCACATCAGAGCAGAACCAGCTAACCGCAGTGTTGACCGAAAATCTTGAGGCCTACGAAGCCTACACAATGGCAAGAAGAAAGCTTCGAATGCGCACATCTCAGGAATTGTTCGATGGGGCCGACTTGTTCAGGAAAGCATTCACGCTGGATCCGACGTTTTCCCAGGCCTACGCGGGTTACGCGGGGGCATTGCTACTCCAGGAATCCTACACCGAGGTGGAATACGCTGATATCGAGGATGACATCAATGCAGCAATCAACACCGCCTTGCGTTTGGATCCGAATCTGGCGGAAGCGTACGCGGTCAAGGGTCTGGTGAGCCAGTATTCGAAAGATCTGGATCAGGCGGAACAATATTTTCAAAAGGCGATTGAGCTGAATCCGAATTATGTCCGGGGTTATCACTGGTATGGGGTAATTCTGCGTGTTTACCTGAGCCGGTACGAGGAAGCGCTGGCCATGCATATGAAGGCGCTGGAGATGGATCCGCTGTCGCCCATTATCAATTTCAATGTGGCGGTGGATCTTGGCGCGCTGGGGCGATTCGACGAGGCCAGGATTATTTTAGAGAGGGAGGTCGAACTCAATCCAACCGGTGCGCTCGCACAGATCGGCGTGGGTTGGATGCGCTGGCTCAAGGACGGCGATTATCAGAAGGCAATGAATGTGTTTTCCGAGGTCATGCTGCGTGACACAGGGCTTGCCGGTGTCGTGGATTCATGCGCACTGATGCTTCTTGATCTTGGTCTCGATGATGAAGCTGTCCGGATTTCAAACAGGGTCCCGGGCGAGCGCCAGGCCAAATCCGCCATCAAAATGGTTCGTAATTTCCATAACGACGTTGCGCTGACTGGTATTGCGAGTATTGAAAAGGTCATGAGCACGCCAACCACAGAGTGGGATGAGACGTTCCAGGCGACGGCAATGATGCTGCAAATTCTGCATGCATCGGATGCCGCCGAGATTGACACGGCCGGTGCGCTGGAGCTGTATCAAAAGTATTACCCCGAAATATTTGATGACCAGAATCGTCGCGTTGTCGCGGGCAACGCAGTCGCAGCGCAGCACGTTGCCCGCCTGATGCGGGAGACGGGTGACTCGGCCGCTGCGACCGGTCTTCTGGATGATGTTGAGGTCCACCTGCGACCCAGGCCGGTTGCCGGCGCACATGGGAAAGGGTTTGCATCAGTGTCTTTGCTGGCACTACAGGGCCGTGACGACCAGGCGATTGGGCATCTTCGCGAAATTCTCGATTCGGGTTATCGCGCCGCGTGGTGGATTAACCTTAAAAACAACCCAAACCTGGCATCCATCGCCAATGACCCGCGTTTTCAGGCTATGATTGGGGAAATCGAAGCCGATATGGCCGGGAAACGTGCCCAAATCGAGGCCTCGGGGTTCCTGGCCAGCCTGTAAGTATTCAATTATGAGCCTTTTCTCCGAACTCAAGCGCAGAAACGTAGTCCGCATCGCAGTGATGTATGGGGTATTCGCG
>CBDUSC010000032.1:0-10813 GCA_965369735.1 uncultured bacterium | reverse complement strand
GGTTATCTTCCAGCGACAAATAGAAGCGACTCGCGCCAGGATCACCCTGACGACCTGAGCGACCGCGCAACTGGTTGTCAATGCGCCGGGATTCATGCCGTTCGGTACCAACGATGTGCAAACCACCCGCTTCCACCACGGTATTGTGTTGTATTTTCCAGTCAGCACGCAGCTTCTCCGCCGTGGCATCATCGACACCGTTCATCTTTTTGAGCTCAGCTTCCACGTTGCCACCGAGAACGATATCGGTACCACGACCTGCCATGTTGGTTGCAATTGTGACTTTGCCCGGGCGCCCGGCCTCAATCACGATGTCGGCTTCACGGGCATGCTGTTTCGCATTCAGAACCTCGTGCTGAATCTTTTGTTTGCTGAGCAAACCCGAGAGATACTCGGAGGCCTCGATCGAGGTTGTACCAACCAGAACGGGTTGCCGGCGTTTCTGGCAATCCTCGATGTCTTCAATGATGGCTTCGAATTTATCCTTTTGCGTCAGGTAGACAAGATCTGCAGCATCGTCGCGGATCATAGGTTTGTCGGTCGGGATCACTACGACCTCCAAGCCATAAATCTGTTGAAATTCAAAGGCTTCTGTATCCGCGGTGCCGGTCATACCAGACAGTTTGTCGTACATGCGGAAGTAGTTTTGAAAGGTGATGGATGCGATCGTCTGGTTTTCTTCCTTGATGCGTACGCCTTCCTTCGCTTCCACTGCCTGGTGTAGTCCATCCGACCAGCGACGACCTGGCATGGTGCGACCGGTAAACTCATCGACGATCACAATTTCACCGTCATTGACGATGTATTCAACATCCCGGTGATACAAGGCATGCGCGCGTACCGCTGCGGTCAAATGATGCATCAGCCGAATATTGCCGGCGTCGTACAGCGATTCGCCCTCGCCGATCAGACCGTGTTTTACGAACAAGCCTTCGACTTTTTGATGACCATCCTCGGTCAAATGCGCCTGCCGGTTTTTTTCATCGGTCGTATAGTCGCCGACATCATAAAGCTCGTCGTCCCCATCGCCATCGGCTTCGGTTTCTTCGACGGGTATGTCCCCGCGGCCCTGCTGATCGGCGGGCGTTTCGCTACGCTGATGTTTCAACAACGGGATCAACGCATTGATTTTTTGATACATCTCGCTGCTCTCCTCGGCAGGACCCGAGATGATCAGCGGTGTACGTGCTTCATCGATCAGAATAGAGTCGACTTCGTCGACTATCGCAAAAGTAAGATCGCGCTGTGCCTTGAGATCAAGATTCTCCGCGATGTTATCGCGCAAGTAATCAAACCCGAACTCATTATTCGTGCCATAGGTAATATCGGCAGCATAGGCACTTCGTTTTTCATCCGGCGTCTGCCCGCTTTTTATGACGCTGACTTCCAGGCCAAGGAAATTATAAATCGGCTTCATCCAGTCGGCGTCGCGCTGTGCGAGGTATTCATTGACGGTGACGATGTGCACGGACTTCCCGGTCAGGGAATTCAGATATGCCGGCAAGGTTGCACCCAGGGTTTTGCCTTCACCGGTGCGCATTTCCGCGATCTTTCCCTCATGCAGGGTTATGCCGCCGATCAACTGAACATCAAAATGCCGCATGCCCAGCGTACGTACCGATGCCTCACGGACTACCGCAAAGGCCTCCGGCAGAACCTGGTCCAGGCTCTCGCCATCCTTCAGCCGCTGGCGAAATTCATCCGTCTTTGCTTTTAAAGCGTCGTCGGACAGTTCCCTGATCGCCGCCTCAAAGGAATTGGCTTTGTTGACCTGTCGAGAATATTGCTTGAGCAACCGCTGGTTACGGCTGCCAAAAATACTGGTCAGAAAATTCGGCATGCATTTCCCTCTGATACCGGCACCCGTAACCGGTCATATCTGCCCTTATCGCTGGAGACTGCTCCGCGCACAAAAACGCGTATTTTAAAGATAAATCACGGGCTTAGAAACCGTGAAAACGGCAACAACAGGCTATTTTGGGGCTTTATTGTCAATCTCAAGGGCCGATAACGGGGCCTGGTGAAGGCAGATGGCAACGCCTTCCCTCACCATGGGTCACCCCATGAGCCATGAGAACGAACAAAATGGTGATTACCGGGAGCTGCGGATATAGCTCAGGGGGTCGACAACCTTGCCATTGCGCAATACTTCGAAATGCAGATTCGGGCCGGTGGCCCTGCCGGTCTCACCCATCCGGGCGATTATCTGGCCTTTCTGGATTTCATCGCCAACCGCGACCAGGTTTTCCGCATTATGCGCATAGCGCGTGAAGTAACCGTTGCCATGATTGATCTCGACCATCAGGCCGTAGCCATAACGGTCCCGCGACCAGCTCACGACACCCGATGCCACTGCAACCACATCGGCACCGGCACGACCGGCAAAATCAATACCCTTGTGATAAGCGCGCTTGCCGGTAAACGGATCCGTTCGGCTGCCAAAGTAGGAAGATATCCAGCCGGAATTGACCGGTCGGCCCTCCGGGTGAACTTCCTGGCTCAGGCTGCGATTGAGAAGCAGATTTTCGAGCACGCTCAGCTGGCGTTCCCGGTCGATCAGCTCGCGTTCCAGGTCGTCGATCATATCGTTGATATCGGGTAGCTGCACCGTCTGCCCCGGGCTGTCCGGCTCCGGACCACCGACTGCGGGCGAGCTGTCAAAATCAAATTCGCCATCCTGCAGATCTGCCATGGTAGTCAGGCGACGACCGAGTGCGTTGAGTCGAATAATCTGCGCATTCAGTTCTGCAATCTGGACTGACAACGCATCAAGCTTTTCCTCGGATACGCGGCGCGTCATATCGAGATCTTGTTGTTGCTGCTGGAGCATTTTGTTCCAGCCAAGAATTGTTTGATCGGCTTTGACGTAGCCATCGGGACCGGCAAGTTGGTAGCCGGCAAAAAAGGTCACTCCAAGTACTACTGCAACGCTGGCAAACAAGCCTGCCACAAAAGCAGGGTGCTTCATGTCAACATGACGCGCGCGACCCTGACGTTTTCTGTAGATAATCAGATTCAAAATACCTGCCCCTTAAACAGGCTGAGCACCACACCCGTGCAAGCGCCATTATGTAAAGCCATGGTCAGAATTGGAAGTGCCGCGATTGACTCGTCGCGACCGTTGACCCCACTCATTATTGCTTGGTGCATTCTGGCAACCCCGCTATCCTAGGCATTGTCCCGTAGATCGGTGGCTTTGCGTCCCCATTTTTCAATGAGTTTGCCGTTTTCAGACTTAAGACTATGCAAAAAAACCCTGTCTAAGACAAGGAAATTACTCTGATTATGTGACCCAGTACGCACTATGAAACCAGGTAAACCCCAATCATTAAAATCGCTGCTAAAAAACTCCGGCTCAGCGCTGGCGCGGGTTGCAGTTGACGCCGCCGCGCACGAACGCCTGTCTCGCCAGGTCCGCGGTTTGCTCCCCGCAGAACTCGGCAACCATGTTTTATCGGTCAATATGCGCGATAAAACCCTGGTTATCATCACCGATTCGGCCGCCTGGGCCACCCGCATCCGCTATATGCAAGGTGACATAATGCAAGCCCTTTCTACACAACACGACGTAATTGCCAGCAAGCTGGTAACTAAAGTCAGGCCGGGTACATAGATCGGGGAGGCGTACTAGCTCGCCGTTGCCGGGGCAACGTAGGAAATCGGCGCCTCGGTGACATCATCAAATGTCACTTCTTCCCAGGCGTCACGATGAGCGATCAGGGTACGCAGCAACTGGTTATTCAGTTCGTGCCCGGATTTGTAGCCACTAAATTCACCAATCAAACTGTGACCCAGCAGATACAGATCGCCAATCGCATCGAGAATCTTGTGTTTGACGAACTCGTCTTCATAACGCAGCCCGTCTTCGTTCAGTACTCTGAAATCATCCAGCACGATGGCATTGTCCATGGTGCCACCCAGCGTCAGATCACGCGCGCGCAAAGCTTCGATATCGCGCATGAAACCAAAAGTCCGGGCGCGGCTGACTTCTTTCAAAAAGGAAGTCGTGGAAAAGTCGATTGACGCTGTCTGCGAATGTTTTTTGAACACCGGGTGGTCGAATTCTATTGCGAAGTTGACCTTGAACCCGTCAAACGGATCGAACTGGGCCCACTTGTCGCCATCCTCGACGCGTACCGTGTTCTTGATGCGGATAAATCGCTTGAGTGCATTTTGCTCTTCTATACCTGCCGACTGGAGGAGAAATACGAACGGTCCGGCGCTGCCATCCATGATCGGCACCTCCGGAGCGCTCAGGTCGACATAGGCATTGTCGATTCCAAGCCCTGCAAACGCTGATAACAGATGTTCCACTGTTGCCACGCGAACATCGCCTTTGACAATCGTGGTACCGAGCATGGTATCGCCCACATTCTCCGCGCGCGCCTCGATATCCAACGGCGGATCAAGATCGACACGACAGAACGTGACACCGGTATTCACCGGCGCCGGGCGCAGGGTCATAAAGACCTTTTCACCCGAGTGCAGGCCGACCCCTGTCGCTCTGATTGTATTTTTAAGCGTTCGCTGCTTGAGCATGCAAAAAGCACCTTTTTCAAATCAACAAAAAACCGTCTTTATCGAGGCAATTGGCGAGCATATAGCCAACCACTGCCAGTTTTCACAGGCATCGGCGCGCTCGCCGGGGCGTCCCTTTCCCGTTCAAACGGGCCTGTAAACGCCCAAACCCCTCAATTAAAGACGGTTTTGTCACAAACTCTGCGCGCAAAACTATCACACATCCGAAAAAAACTACAAGAAAAGCGTCACAAACCGGACCGCTGACTGGCCCGATAATCGACTTTTCCCGATCCTCAAACCCGATCAATCCGCCTGACGGCGCAAAAATGCAGGAATATCAAGGATTTCCTCGCTAGTCGGCGGTGTGGCGATCCCATCGCCCACTGCGCGCTGGCGCTGTATGGTCGGCTTCTCCAGATCCGAATAATTCGGCTCGCCGGCTACCGCGCGCCTGACGACCTGCATGGTCGGCTGCTGCGTCCGCTTCTGGGTCTCTCCCAGACCCGTAGCAACTACCGTCACTCGTATCTGGCTGGTCATTTCCGGATCGATCACGGTTCCCACGACCACAGTAGCATCGTCTGAAGCAAATTCCTTGACCGTGGCACCGACTTCCTCGAACTCACCAATCGACAGATCCATCCCGGCGGTCACGTTGACCAGGATACCGTTCGCACCCGCCAGATTGATGTCTTCCAGCAGCGGGCTGGATACTGCCATCTCGGCAGCTTCCCGGGCGCGATCTTCACCTGAGGCCGAACCCGAACCCATCATGGCCATACCCATTTCACTCATAACCGTCCGCACATCAGCGAAGTCGACATTGATCAGCCCCGGCCGGGTGATCAATTCGGCTATGCCCTGCACAGCGCCCTGCAACACTTCATTGGCCGCGCGGAACGCATCCAGCAAAGTCGTTTCAGAACCCAAAACAGTCAACAGCTTCTGGTTGGGTATGGTGATCAGCGAATCCACATATTTGCCAAGCTCGGCAATACCCTGATCGGCAATTGCTATACGCTTGTTACCTTCCATGACAAACGGTTTGGTTACGACCGCAACCGTCAGAATGCCCATTTCCTTTGCGAGCTGCGCAACTACAGGTGCAGCACCGGTACCGGTACCGCCACCCATACCGGCAGTAATAAACAACATGTCGGTACCTTCGATCACCTCCAGGAAACGATCACGATCTTCCATTGCAGCCTGCCGACCGACCTCGGGATCGGCGCCCGCACCCAGGCCTTTTGTGATATTGCAGCCGATCTGCAAACCCGTTTTGACCTTTGCGTTTTTCAATGCCTGTGCATCGGTATTGGCGCAGATGAAATCAACACCTTCAATGCCGACATTGACCATGTGCGACACGGCGTTTCCTCCCCCGCCGCCTACACCCAGTACTTTTATGACAGCGTTTTCACTGTATGCATCCATTAGTTCAAACATCTCTTATCTCCTCCGTCAGCGAGTCCGGATTACCCGGATTGATATTAAAAATTCCCCTGAAACCACGCCTTCATGCGCGCCCATATTTCGTTCAGACCCCCGGTCATCGGCCCTTGCGCAGTACGCGACTCAAGGTTGTCGCGCCCGAACAGCAATAACCCGACACCGGTTGCGTGGATGGGATTGCGCACCACGTCCTTGAGCCCCTCTACGTATTGCGGGACGCCAAGACGTACGGGCATATGAAATACTTCTTCTGCAAGTTCAACCGCGCCTTCCATTTTTGCGCTGCCACCGGTGACCACGACGCCGGCTGCAATGAGTTCTTCAAAACCGCTGCGGCGCAGTTCTTCGCGAATCAAGGCAAACAATTCCTCGTAACGCGGTTCGACGACCTCGGCCAGTGTTTGCCGGGCCAGGCGGCGCGGTGGCCGGTCCCCGACGCTGGGCACTTCGATGGTCTCATCGGGATTGGCCAGCTGCGACAAGGCGCAGGCATACTTGATTTTTATGTCTTCGGCGTACTGTGTCGGCGTACGCATCGATATGGCAATGTCATTGGTGACCTGGTCCCCGGCAATCGGAATAACCGCCGTATGCCGTATGGCGCCACCACAGAACACCGCCAGATCGGTCGTGCCGCCACCCATATCAATGAGACAGATGCCAAGGTCTTTTTCGTCTTCGGTCAAAACCGAGTGGCTGCTGGCAAGCTGCTCCAGAACAATGTCGTCAACTTCCAGACCGCAGCGCTGTATGCACTTGACGATGTTTTGAGCGGCGCTCTCGGCACCGGTCACCATATGTACTTTTGCTTCCAGACGTACGCCTGATATACCGACCGGTTCACGTATGCCTTCCTGGTGATCGATAATGAATTCCTGTGGCAGGATGTGCAGAATTTTCTGGTCGGCAGGTATCGCCACCGCCCGCGCCGCATCGATAACCCTGTCCACGTCTCCCGCGGTAACTTCTTTGTCGCGAATCGCAACGATGCCATGCGAGTTCAGGCTGCGGACATGACTGCCGGCGATACCCGCATATACAGAGTGAATTTCGCAACCGGCCATCAACTCTGCTTCTTCCACCGCACGCTGAATGGACTGAACGGTGGATTCGATATTGACAACCACGCCTTTTTTCAGACCGCGTGAAGGATGCGAACCGATGCCGATCACCTCGAGTTCATTTCCTTCGTTCATCTCGCCGACGATGGCAACAACCTTGGACGTACCGATATCCAGCCCCACGACCAGGTTTCTTTCCTCTTTCCTAGACATTTACTTCCAGCCCTTCAAGCGTGTTGGCGGCCAGCGAGGTTCGTTTCCAGCCCACCGCAAATCCATTGCTGTATCTCATATCGATATAAGCGACGTCGTTGAGACGACTGTTGACGACGATGGTGACGACATCGATAAGGCGCGTAAGCCGCCTGTCAATATCGCGCCGGCCAAGCCGAACGCTGATCCCGTTGCTGAGTTCGAGCTCCCAGGAACCACGTGGGTCCAGACGCAGTGCATTGAGGCCCAGACCTGCGTCCAGCAGTCTGCCGCGCACACCCAGATAGCGGCGCGCCACTTCTATTTCGCTACCAGCAGGACCGTTCAAAGCGGGTAACTCCGGTGGCGCGTGACGCACGTTATGAATAAATAATTCACCTCGCATATTGAGCAACCCACTATCGCCCCATCGCGCGGCAGGAATCTGCTCTACGATGACCAGGTGCAGGCTGTCTGGCCATACGCGTCGAACGCGAGCCACATCGATCCAGGGATGCGTTTCCAAACCAGCGCGCAACTGGTCAACACGCACCGACATGAATCCGCCATGCAGGTGATCGGTGATCGCGGCTTCAATCTGTACCGCGGAGATTCTTTTGAAGGCGCCATCTACACGCACGTTCTTTATCGACCGGTCCAGCGCCACATAAAGGCTGAATACCGATGTCGACAAAACGGCGAGTACGGCAAGCACCAGTGCAATGCGACGAAACCGGATACGCGGTATACGCCTTGGTTTCTTCCTGGTGATTCTTCTGTTTTTCTTACTTGCCATATGTGTTTACCAATTGAGCCCACGGTTACAAAAACTTGTTTCGAGTACACGCCAGACCAGCTCCGCAAAATCCATGCCTTTTTGCTTTGCAGCCATTGGCACAAGGCTATGGCTGGTCATACCGGGCACCGTGTTTGCTTCAAGAATCACCGGCTGATTGTTCTCGTCGAGCATAAAATCGACCCTGCCCCAGCCAATGCCACCCAATGCATCGAATGCACGTTTTGATATCTCTGCATATGCCTGCTCGGTTGTTTCATCCAGACCAGCGGGACAGTGGTAACGCGTCTGGTCCGATGAATATTTCGCCTGGTAGTCGTAAAAAGTGTTCGCCGCCTCTATGCGGATCAGGGGTAATACCTCGTCGTGCAAAACACTCGCGGTGTATTCCGCGCTATCGATCCATTTTTCCGCAATCACGACATCGCCATATTGGGCAGCCGATTCATACGCAGCAGTAATCTGTTCGGCGTTGTCCACTTTTGACATGCCCAGGCTTGAGCCTTCGGCAGACGGCTTTGTAATCAGTGGCAGACCCAGACGATCCAGCGCGATCGGGCAATCATCGATACTGCGAATCTCCACCCAGTCAGGCGTCAGCAGACCGGCGCCGATCAACAATTGCTTGCTTCGCAGCTTGTCCATGCACAACGCAGAGCCCATCACACCAGTACCGGTATAGGGCAAACCCAGCCATTCCAGCGCGCCCTGCCCCACGCCGTCCTCGCCCCCCGGTCCATGCAATGCAATCCATGCACGGTCAAAATCTCCACCGCGCAGCTGATCCAGGAGATCGGAACCGGCGTCGATACCGCGCGAATCAACGCCGCGATCCTGCAACGCGCCAAGCACTGCTTCACCGGTCATCAATGAAATATCGCGCTCGCCGGAGCCGCCGCCATACAGCACCGCTACGCGACCGAAATCCGCAGCGTTTTTAACACTCCGGAATGCCGCGCTCATGCCTTGTCTCCCATGATGCGGACTTCCGGGATAAGATCGACGCCGTGCTGATCGACAACGGTGTTGTGCACATGATGGATCAGCGCTTCGATATCCGCTGCTGTTGCAGCGCCGGTATTGATAATGAAATTGGCATGTTTTTCCGATACGACCGCGCCACCGATCGCGAAACCTTTTAGACCGCAAGCATCGATCAGGCGTGCTGCATGATCACCGGGCGGGTTACGGAACACCGAACCACAACTTGGCAAACCAATTGGTTGCAACTCCTTGCGTTTCGCGAGTAATTTACGGATGCCTTTGGGATCGACATCCGGGTCTTCATCAAACCGGAGTCGGGCTGATACAAACCACTCGGATCCAGGTTCGCCGCCAGAAAGCACAACGCTGCGATAGGCAATGTCGTATTCATCCGCCCTGCGGTTTGTGACTTCTCCGCTGCGATTCATGACATCGACATCAAGCACGTGATCCCAGGTTTCGCTGCCGAATGCGCCTGCATTCATTGCCAGCGCCCCACCCAGGGTTCCCGGGATTCCGGCAAAAAACTCGGCGCCTGCCAGACCCCAGCGCGCGCATTGTTTTGCAATACGTGCGCAGGGAACACCGCTCCCGGAAACGACAATATTTCTTTCGGGTTTTTCAAGCTCGCCCATCACGCCATGCGTGGCAATGACTGCACCGCGGATACCCGCATCGCGTACCAGGAGATTGCTGCCGAGACCGAGCCAGGTGATCGGCACCGAGTCATCAACAGAGGCAATAAACTCGGAAAGATCATCCAGATCGGCGGGTTTGAACCAGATATCAGCCGGACCGCCAACACGCCATGAGGTATGCAGCGACATCGTTTCGTTTTCACGTATTTCGCCACGCATCGGAGGAATTGAGCGCAATGCATTCATGACGCCGCCTCCGCTTGCTGTTTCAGCATGTCGGGCAACCCTGCCGCCACCGTGCCGATATCGCCTGCACCAAGCACTGCAAGCACATCCCCGTCTTCCAGCAGACCAGCCAGCACCTGCGGGATGTTGTTCATGTCATGAATGAACACCGGTTCGACTTCCCCGCGGCTGCGAATCGCGCGTGCCAGCGCTCGGCCATCGGCACCGTCAATCGGTTCCTCACCTGCCGGATACACATCGGTCAAAAGCAAAATGTCTGGCTGTGACAAAACCTTTACGAAGTCATCGAACAAATCATGCGTACGTGTGTAGCGATGTGGCTGGAACAGCAAAACGACGCGACGACCGGGCCAGCCGCTGCGAACTGCGTCCAGCATTGCAGATATCTCGGTAGGATGATGACCGTAGTCATCAATCAACAGAACCTGACCATTTGCCGTCGCGATCTCGCCGTGAACCTGGAAACGTCGACCAATACCTGCAAACTCGCTCAACGACTTGCGAATAGCATCGATACCGATGTCCATTTCACAGGCAACCGCGATTGCCGCGAGCGCATTGAGAACATTGTGTACGCCTGGCAGATTGAGCTCGACCACAAACGCTTTTTCTTTGCCCGGCAGGGTAACCTCGAACGTCGACCGCATGCCTTCCTGCCCGATAATCCTGCCCCGGACATCGGCGTCATCAGACATGCCATAGGTCAGTATCGATCGTGATATCCGCGGCAATATTTCCCGTACACCCGGATCATCGATGCACAATATTGCCAGGCCGTAAAATGGCAGATTGTGCAAAAACTCTACAAAGGCATCACTCAGCGTTTCATACTTGCCACCGTAGGTTGCAAGATGATCTGCATCGATATTTGTGACAATCGATATCACCGGCTGCAGATGCATGAACGATGCGTCGCTCTCATC
>CBDUSC010000031.1:0-10834 GCA_965369735.1 uncultured bacterium | reverse complement strand
CAACGCGATCAGGCTACCCGTCGATTCCCGACTTCGCGATAACGGGCATTTTTGCTCTTGCCCCGCCCGTAACCACCGAATTCTCTCCGAATCTCACAAACACAACATGTTGTGTTGGGGTTGTAAGATTATGCTCCTGCCATAAAGCTGTCAAGATTTTTTTGGACAAATTGCTACAGATATAAACCCTTGCATATCAATTAGTTATAGAACTTTTATGAAAAACTTGTTTAAATTCAGTTGGATGTATTTTTTATCCACACAATTTGCTGCGGCACAAGATATTGTGTCCACCGCTTTCTTACATTTTGTCCACAGGCAATCCCCAGCGCGACCTTTTTCATGCGCTTTGCATCACATAAAAAGGAATGAGAAACCGTATTCGGATGACCAGCTTGGCAAAGCTTGAAAACTGATCTCCTGACCCTATGTATGAGGCAATCAATGCGCCTTTGTGGGTGCTAAAACCTTTTTTGGAGTACAGCTATGAGCTTGATCAGATACCAGCCATTTGGGCACTTGAATCGATTTCATCACGATCTCGACCGTTTGTTTGAAACCCGCCTGGGCCACCCGTTGGCGCAGAGTGATGATGTACAGACGACGGTCACCGACTGGTTACCGGCAGTGGATATTCGTGAAGAGGAAGATCGCTTTGTCCTGCACGCGGATGTGCCGGGTGTAGATTCCAAAGCGATCGAAATCACCCTGGAAAACGGGGTGCTGACCATCCGCGGTGAACGCGAGGAAGAAAAGCGCGAAAATGATAAGGAATTCAGTCGCATTGAACGCGTTAGCGGGCAATTCTACCGGCGCTTCAAT
Organism: uncultured bacterium; assembly: GCA_965369735.1. GTDB lineage: Bacteria > Pseudomonadota > Gammaproteobacteria > Steroidobacterales > CBDUSC01 > CBDUSC01. The sequence goes on along the minus strand of CBDUSC010000031.1, from coordinate 10,012 downwards.
ATGCCGGAGTCGGCCAGTTCCGATGACATCTCGGCCAGCACCAGGAATGGCGTACTGGAAATCGTCGTCCCGAAACAGGCCAGGCCACAGCCCCGCCGTATTACGGTCGACGCCGCCTGAATATTTTCGGGAACTCATGAGCAGGCTACCCGGTCGGATGGAACGATCCACCGACCGGGTAGCTTGCCGTTTACAGTCTTTCACCGGCAACATAACCGGTCTAAAGTAATAGTTAACAGCCGGATTCGAGGCCTCTGAATATGCGTTATAAAATGTTTCGCCTGATGACCCTGGCAACCGCATTGGTTGCCATCTCCGCCAGCGCGCAAATCCCGTCGCGGGTGGGCGAGCAGCCCGTGCCCTCGCTTGCGCCAATGATCAAGCGAGTAGCGCCGGGAGTCGTGAATATCTCGACGACGGGCACAGTGGAACAAAGCAGCGGTAACAACCCGTTCCTGGATGACCCGCTGTTCAGGCGCTTTTTTGATTTCCCGGAACGCGGCCGGTCACGCCGATTCCGCAGCTCCGGATCCGGTGTCATTGTGGATGCGTCCAAGGGCTACATCATTACCAATCATCACGTTGTCGAGCATGCCGACGAGATCAACGTCACGCTGAAAGACGAACGTTTGTTGACCGCCGAGGTCATCGGCAGCGACCCCGGCTCCGACGTCGCATTGATAAAAATCGACCCCGATAACCTGGTGGAGATATCGCTTGGCAACTCGGATAACACTGAAGTTGGCGATTTTGTCGTTGCGATCGGCAATCCTTTTGGGTTGCAGCATACGGTTACATCGGGAATCGTCAGTGCGCTCGGCCGCTCGGGTATCAGCCCGGATGGCTATGAGGACTTCATCCAGACCGACGCATCGATCAATCCCGGCAACTCGGGTGGCGCGCTGGTCAACCTCAATGGTGAACTGGTCGGCATCAACAGCGCGATCATATCCGGCAGCGGCGGCAATATCGGTATCGGTTTTGCGATTCCTGTCAACATGGTCAAGTCTGTAATGGAGCAGATTCTGGAATTCGGCGAGGTTCGCCGCGGCCTGCTTGGCGTCAATATCTATACGCTGACACCCGCCATCGCAAAGGAATTTGGGGTGGAGGACACACGCGGTGCGCTGGTCTCAGAGGTTTCAGCCGGATCAGCGGCTGCGAAGGCCGGAATCAAAACCGGTGACATCATCACCAGTGTGAACAACGAATCCGTGAGTAACGCAGCAGACTTGCGTAACACCATCGGTTTGCTGCGCCCGGGTGACAGTGTTCGAATCACAGTGATGCGCGATGGCACGGAAAAACGCGTCAACGCCATGCTGGAAGAACGCGCAGAACCGCAGCAAATTGACGCCGCAGAGATCAATCCTGCCCTTGAAGGCGCGGAATTTTCCACGATCAACAGCGATTCACCTAGTTTTGCGGGCACCACAGGTGTGATTGTTTCATCGGTTGCCCAGAACAGTGCTGCAGCCCAGCGCGGCCTGCGCGCCAATGACGTGATTACACATGTTAATCGCGTACGCGTGGAAAACCTGGATGATTTCACCACTGCCATGGAAAACGCGGGTGCCATTTTGTTCCAGGTAAAGCGCGGTAATCGCGGGTTGCTGATACCCATTCAGTAATCAAAGCGCAGTAATTCAGAACAGCATGTAGATCCCCATGCTGGCCAGTAGCATTGCAAATGCTCTGCGCAGGCCTACGACGGGGACTGCATGCGCAATCCTGACGCCAACGGGTGCAACCAGGACACTGCTGATCGCAATACCCGCAACCGCGGGCCAGAAAATATAACCGGTGGCCAGCCCCGGTAAGTCGGTCGCACCGAGACCGGTCACCAGGAACCCCAGGGAACCGGCGGTTGCCACCGGCAGTGTTACCGCTGCCGCTGTTGCAACGGCATAACGTATGGCGACTTTGCACCATAGCAAAAAAGGCCCGGTCAGCAGCCCACCGCCGATGCCGCCCAGCGCGGACAGACAACCGATAATGCAACCCGATGCAAACATCCCCGGCCTCGCCGGCAGTGGCCGATGAGCATCCGGCTGACGGTTCATCATGACGTAGGCAGCAATAACGATAACCAGTAAAGCAAAAACCCGTTTCAAACTGGAATACGGCAGTGCATCGGCAACAAAAGCGCCAAGAAACCCGCCCACGATTACGCCCGGTGCCAGCGCCATGACCACCTGCCAGATGACCGCTCCGCGCCGATGATGGGCCAGCACGGATGTCAGCGATGTCAAAACAATGCTTGCAAGCGATGTACCGATCGCAAGATGCATGCGTACCGATTCATCGATCCCCGTCAGCGCAAAAATACTGACCAGTACGGGCACGACCACCAGACCGCCGCCAATACCAAAGGTCCCTGCCAGCAGACCGGATACGGCGCCAAGCGCAACAAATACCAGCCAGGTGGTCTCGATGGCTGCCATATTGCTACGAACCGTAATATCTTTTTGTGGTCAAATTGAATACCGGGCGCATGGAACGGGCATTATTGGGCCGAGACTGGACATGGTGCAGCATTGGGCCCGGATTGTCAGGGCTGGGGTCAGTGCAGGGCTCAGGGCTGGACCCGGCGCTTCGACGAACCTTGACAGACGACACCAGCGGGGAGATGTTTACCGTACTTTGAAACGGTATGGGTTTTTTTGACCGGTAAAAATAGTGATAAGACGATTTGTAAAAACAATTACGGTGCTGTGCGGCTTTCTCCTGCTCGTTGAGCAAACGACCGCCGCTCCGTTGGACCCGCATCGAATGGCGTTGCAGCGCGAGCTGTTTCGTTCCGTTTACCCACAAGCAGAGCTCGGAATCTGGGATCTGAATAACACCGAGCTGGAGCTGCTCGCCGACTACCCCTTGTACCCCGATCTGCTTGGCGCCTATCTCAGGGCACGGATCGACACGATTGGCGACTCAGGCATAGAGCAATACATAAGCCGTTATTCATCTTTGCCGCTGGCCCGCGAAGTACGTTACAAATGGATACGCTATCTCGCACGCGAACAACGCTGGGACAAATTCCTCGAGGTTTATCGAGCACACTACGCCAACACCGAGAACACCGTCCTGAGATGCCAGGCCATGACAGCCCGGTTGCGCACCGGCGATCTGGATGGCTTTGTCGATGACACGCTGGATCTGTGGATGGTGGGCAAAAGCCAGCCAAAGGAATGCGATTCGGCATTCGAATATCTCAATAATGGCGGTTACCTGGATTCATCGCACAGGCGAAAGCGCGTGGATCTTGCCATACGCTCACGTCAATTCAGCCTGGCAAACTTTATTGCCCGGGATATGGGCCCGGATATAGGCAAACGCGAACAGCAAGCCGTGGCGACCTGGCAGTCACTGTACGCCGAACCGGCACAGACGATTGAACGCAAGGGTGACGAGCTTAGCCCGGAGATGATCGTTTTTGGATACGACCGGCTGTCGCGGCGGGACCCGTTGTCAGCCCATGAACTTTGGTCAAAACGCAATGACGCCGAAAAACTCGACATGGCGCAGCAAATTGAAATCGTGCGCGGTATCGCTACGGATGCGGCACGCGATCATTTGCCGGAAGCGCGAGATTTTCTGGCTGGCCTGGATAACCATGAGCAAAATGAACTCACCCTGAGCTGGCAAGCGAGGCTCGCAATACGCGAAGCCGACTGGACCTCCACCCTGGATGCCATTTCACAGTTCAGCTCGCAAAAACGGCGCGAGGAGCAGTGGCAGTACTGGTATGCGCGTGCAGCCGATGAAACCGGAAACAAGGACCGCTCCCGGGAACTGCTGGCCGATCTGGCCGGCGAACGCAGTTATTACGGTTTCCTTGCAGCAGACCAGCTCGATCTGCCCTATCGATATGCGCACCGCGCCGCAGCAGTTGATGAATCACTGATCGAAGACCTGGAACAAAATGCCGATATCGTCCGCGCCCGCGAGTTGTTTCTTGTGGGTCTCAATGGCCGCGGCCGGGCGCTTTGGAGCAAGACACTGGACTCTCTGAACCCGGCACAGCGCATGCAGGCGGCCATCATGGCAAACCGCTGGGGCTGGCACTCCAGGGCCATTGCAACTGCAGCCGACAATGGATTACTGGATGACTTGGCAATCCGTTACCCCACACCGTTTCGGCGCTTTTTTGACAGCTATTCTGCCAACGCGCAGGTGGAAATGACCTGGGCCTATGGCATCGCGCGCAGCGAGAGCCTGTTCATGACCGATATTCGATCCAGCGCTGGCGCACTGGGTCTGATGCAATTGATGCCCGCAACCGGGAAGGACACAGCATTGCAGGCGCGTGTACCGTATCGTGGCACCATCAGTCTTCTGGACCCGGAAACCAATATCACTCTTGGTACTCATTATCTTGGGGAAATGCATGACCGGTTCAGCAACAACCCCGTGCTCGCAACGGCTGCATACAACGCGGGCCCGCACCGTGTAGATCGCTGGTTACCGGATGCGCAACCCATGGATGCGGACATGTGGATTGATTCCATTCCGTTTCGTGAAACAAGGCGGTATCTTCGGCGTGTACTCTCCAGCCAGGCAATATTTTACTGGCGCATGCATGACCATACCCAGCGCGTGAAAACACAAATGCCACCCGTGCTTCCGGCACAGGACGACAACGGCTGATTTGGTTACCATTGCGCTATCGAATAACGAAAAGAAGCGAATGAAAAAACACTCGATATGTATCCTGGGTGGCTCAGGTTTTGTAGGCCGCCATCTCGCCACACGCTGGATAAACGCCGGGCACCAGGTGCGTGTATTGACCCGCTACAGGGAAAACTGCAGGAACCTGCTGGTGCTGCCCGGCATCGATCTCGTGCAATGCGACTCGCACAATGTCGAAACGCTGGCTCATCAGTTTGTCGGCTGCGATACGGTGGTCAATCTCGTTGGCATTCTCAATGAGCGCGGCCGCAATGGCCGTGGATTCGACCGGGTTCACCGCGATCTCACAGCCAAAGTTGTTGCCGCCTGCAACGGTACGGGTATCAGGCGCCTGCTGCACATGAGCGCGCTGGGTGCAGACCCGGGTGGCCCAAGTCACTATTTGCGCAGCAAGGGCGAAGCTGAACTGATCATTCGAAAAGACTCGGGCAATGACCTTGCGTGGACGATTTTTCAGCCATCAGTGATATTCGGGCCGGAGGATTCCTTTACCAACCGTTTTGCCGGGTTGCTGAAGCTGTTACCCGGGTTTTTCCCGCTGGCACGCCCCAACACCCGGTTCGCGCCGATCTATGTGATGGATGTTGCGCAGGCATTTGATCATGCGCTGGACAACCCGGATACCTATCGTCACTGCTACCAGTTATGCGGTCCAAAAGTTTACTCGTTGCGCGAACTTGTGAACCTGATTGCCAGGATATCCGAGGTAAGCTGCCGCGTCGTCGGTCTGCCAGACGGTATCGCGCGGATGCAAGCCTCGATCATGGATTTCGTACCTGGAAAACCATTTTCGACCGATAACTATCGCTCGCTGACCGTGCACAGCATCTGCGAACACAACGGCTGCGAAGACCTGGGGATAAAACCTGTATCGCTGGATTCGGTGTTGCCCGCCTGGCTTGGCAGCGCTGCACACGAATACAAACTCGATCTTTTGCGCCGCGTTGCGGGGCGCCCCTGAAAATCATGTATTAGTCTGTTTGTTTTTCTTTTGCCAGTTTTTCCGCTTCCGTAAAAAACCTTTCAAGATCAAAATCCACCGACTCGAGCAGCGATTCGAGTTGTGGCACAAAAAGGTGATACGTCGCTACGGATACCAGGTGTGCGTTGTTGAGATCCTGTGCAAACCAGTTGTCATAGGATGAAAACGCCGCAGTTTCCTTTTTTTGCATCTCAAAATCGGACTTCAACTGCGCAAACTCCTCACGTTTTTGTTCGCGCATGGTTGCCACATCCGGCTCTTCGCCCGGCAGCAGCTGGTATACATTTTTCAACCGGTCCCGGGTATTCGATACCAGCCCGGCAAATTGATTTTGCCGCGCCTTGCGTGCGTGATAAGCCTGCAGTTTTTCCGGTTCGTCCAGTTCGGTCAGCCACCGGCGCACACCCTCAGCCTCGACGACCGTTGCAAGCGATTCGCTGAAGGCGGAGTCGTTCTTTATATACAGGCGCTGGTGTGTGAGTTCGTGAAAAATGACAGCCGCAAGCGATGTGTCATTCCAGTTGATCATCGTATTCAGAACGGGGTCATCGAAGTGGCCAAGCGTGGAATAGGCCGCGACACCGCCCACGTAGACATCGTAGCCCATACTGCGCATGTCGCTTGCGAATACCTGAGCTTTGTCATTGGCAAAATAGCCGCGGTAGGCAACACAGCCAACGATGGGGAAACACCACTGTTTTGCTTCAATCGAAAACTCGGGTGCGGCGAACACGTTCCAGACAGCATAATCGCGATCGAGATCCGCGTAACTGCGGTAACTGTCGTTATCCGGCAAACCCAGCTCGGCGCTGGCGAACTCGCGAATCCGGAGCACCAGGCGCAGCCTCGCCTTGAGTTCATCCGATACATCATCGTCCGCCAGAAGCTCCCAGATCGGAACACGGCGCGACATCAAGTCCCTTTGACCCAGTGCAGCCTGCGTCAAGTATGCCGACCCGCATGCACCCAGCGTCAGGCACAGGGCAACCAGGCAGCCGATCACGTTCAGCCGTTGCAACATGCGCCTTCTAATAACCGCTCCAGTACATTCAATACCTCGCAATATACAGATGGGCAACCAAATCGCTGACTAGGGTAACATCAAGCCATGCAGATCTATCTTGTCGGTGGTGCGGTGCGTGACCGCCTGCTTGGTTTGCCGGTTACCGATCGTGATTGGGTGGTTGTCGGTGCCACACCGGATGACATGTTCAGGCAGAGCTACCGCAAAGTGGGCCGCGACTTCCCTGTGTTTTTGCACCCCGATAATAACGAGGAGTACGCGCTGGCGCGGACCGAGAGGAAAACGGGCCCGGGTTATCACGGCTTCCGGTTCCATGCCTCGCCGGAAGTAACACTGGAAGAAGACCTTGCGCGCCGTGATCTTACGATCAATGCGATCGCCGAAGATGAAAATGGCGAGCTGCATGACCCATTCGGTGGCCAGATCGATCTGGAACACCGGGTATTGCGGCATGTATCGCCGGCATTTGCCGAGGACCCTGTGCGCATACTCCGGGTTGCCAGGTTTGCTGCACGGTTTGCAAAAGCAGGATTTTCCATTGCGGACGAAACAATGACGCTGATGCGGGAGATGGTCAAAAGTGGCGAAGCATCCGCGCTGGTTCCTGAGCGTGTGTGGCAGGAAACCGGGCGCGCATTGACAGAAGCATCACCCAGCGTGTTTTTCGAAGTGCTGCGTGACTGTGGTGCGTTGGCCGTGATTTTTCCCGAAATCGACCGATTGTTTGGCGTTCCACAACCGGAAAAGTGGCACCCCGAAATCGATACCGGCATCCATACGATGATGGTGCTTGATATGGCCGCAAATCTGAGCGACGAGCCGCGCGTCAGGTTTGCCGCACTGGTTCACGATCTTGGCAAGGGTGAAACCCCGAGCAAGTACTGGCCCGCGCATCGTGGCCACGAAGAGCGCAGCGTCGCTCTGGTCAAAGATCTGTGCGGGCGTCTGCGCACGCCGACGGATTATCGCGATCTCGCTATCCTGGTGGCCAGGTATCACGGCAACTGCCACCGCGCGTTTGAACTAAAAGCCTCGACGATACAGAAAATGCTCGAGAGTGCTGGCGCGTACCGTGACCCGGAAAAATTCAGTGAGATGCTGCTGGCCTGCGAAGCCGATTACCGAGGCCGCACAGGATTCGAGGAGCGCGCCTACCCGCAGGCTGCTTATCTGAACGACGCCAGGGCCGCTGCCGCTGCAATCGGTTCGGACCAAATCGATATGGCAAAACTGGATGGACCCGAGATTGGTGAAAAGCTGCGCAAACTGCGTAGCAAAGCCATCAACGAAGTCAAAAAACAGGGGTCAGAGACAGGTTCTTGAAAAAACCCGTCTCTGACCCCTGCTTTTTCAGGTCCAGATAGTCAGAACAGTCACCGCGGCGAGGATCAGCCGGTATATCGCAAACGGCGCCATCCCGATGAGCCGCAGCATTCCGAGAAACCAGCGTATGCACATATATGCCGAAACCGCGGACACCCCGATACCGATGATCAGGTAATGCCAGTGCACCGGTGCACCCGCTTGCAAAAGCACGCTGGTCTGCTGACCACCAGCGAGTGCGATGACCGGGATAGACAACAAAAAGGAAAACCGCGCGGCACCCTGCCTGCTCACACCCAGCATCAATGCCGCGGTCATGGTGATGCCCGATCGCGATGTCCCCGGTATCAAAGCCAGCGCCTGCGCCGCACCGATGATCAATACATCGCGCAGCGATAACGAGTACTCATCACGCTCGCGCCTGCCCCTGGCGTCAGCCCACCACAACAGCAGACCAAAACCTGCTGTCGCAGCAGCAATCAACCATGGGTTGCGGAAATCCTGCGCCACAGTCTGGCTCAGCAACAGCCCCGCAATACCCGCTGGTATGGTTCCAACCAGGACCCACCATGCCAGGCGCGCGTCGTCGGTTATCTCACCTCCGCGCAATGACGAAAACCACGCTGCGCTCATGCAGCGCAGCTCCCGGCGAAAGTATGCGACGACCGCGATCAGGGTCCCCACATGCACCGCAACATCAAACGCCAGCCCCTGGTCCTTCCACGCCATGAAATGTGGCAACAAGATCAGGTGTCCCGAGCTCGATATCGGCAGGAACTCAGTGAGCCCCTGGATAATGGCCAGTAATATCGTCTGAAACAGATCCATCCGTAAAAAAAATCCCTATAACATATGCCGCAGGTCGCGCAGCTCAAAGCCACGAACCCTGTAATCAAAGTCGCGGCTCATCCCCAGCACCTTGAATCGCTCACCCATCTCGCCGGGCAGGGTAAGCAATTTTATCTGCCGTGCCAATTCAACGCGCTCAGCAAGGTCATCGCCGGCAATACCCGTGGCGAGTTCTTCAAGCCCGCAACCCAGAAGAAAATTCGCCTGTGTCGTAAAACCGGCTAAATCGAGACCCGATGCAACACCCGCTTCTGCAAGTTCGGAAAAATCCACCCAGGCCGTCAGGTCCTGCAGCCCCGGCCTGAAAAACGGATCTTCATGTGCGCGGTGTTTGTAGTGGCAAAGCATTGTGCCCCTGTTTCTTTGCGGGTGGTAATAGTCCGACCGTACATGCCCATAATCAATGAACAGGATAACGCCCCGCTCCAGGCATTGACCCACAGACGCCATCCACGCCGGCATGCTCATGCAGATTTCCGACTCATAACCATCGGCAAATGATGCTCCGCGCAACTCCTCCAAACGCCGCACCGCTGCACCCAGTTGCTGGCCGGCCGGCACCAGGTCGAGAACCAGATCATCACCGGCCACCGTGACGCCCATTTCCCGGACCTCGCCATCATCGATGCGGAATCGTTCAACCGGGAATGCATCGATGACTTCGTTCGCAAGCACCACACCATGTACCGGGTGCCGGGGCAGTTCATCCAGCCACACCACTCGCGACTGCAAACCCGGCATCTGGTGGCGGATCATTTCCTGCTGGCGGCGGCGCAGATCCGCGCTGACTTCGAGTATTAAATAATGTGTCGGCAGCTTCCCGAGTTTTTCCAGCTCGCGCAGTAAATCGACCGCCATGCGGCCACTACCGGCACCGAGTTCAAAAATATCACCGCCATCGATGTGATCCAGAATGTCTGCGCACTGGCGCGCGAGACACCGGGAAAACAACGGCGAGACTTCCGGTGCGGTGACAAAGTCGCCCCCAGCACCCAGCTTTTGCGCGCCCGCACTGTAGTAACCCAGACCGGGTTCGTACAACACCAGATGCATATAGCGCGAAAAGGGAATATGCCCGCCTGCGATGTCAATTTCCTTTTGTATTTTTTTTGTGAGCTTCGCGCTCAGAGCCGCTTCATCGCGCG